>CBDTYO010000142.1:0-9544 GCA_965364615.1 uncultured Bacteroidia bacterium | reverse complement strand
GTCAGTAGTATCGTCCGGCTGATTCCACCCATCCCAAAAACCGAAATATTGCCCGAATTCCGTGTCGGGAAATTCAGCTTGAAGAAAAGGTCCTGGTACCTGGCATCTGCATCCGTCCCGATATCGATCCCCAGCTTTTGAAACATCCATAGGGTGGAATAGCGGTAAGCCAGCATGTAGGAGGATCTTGCCTTCCGGTCAACGGGTCCTTCGGCAGCCAGTTCGATACCAAGGTCCCCCGCCTGGGCGGAGAATTCATGGGTCTCGTTGTTGCCATTTCTCATTCGGAGATCAAACACCCCCGCATTGCTGTTCCCGTACTCAGCCGGAAATGCCCCGGTCATAAAATCCGAAGATGCCAGGACCTTGTTATTCAACATAGTCACCGGACCCCCGGTAGACCCTGAGACCCCGAAGTGATTGGGATTGGGGATGTTGACCCCTTCAAACCGCCACAATACTCCCAATGGGGAGTTGCCTCTGATCACCAGGTCGTTGTTGGAATCATCATTTCCCTGCACACCGGCATAATTGGAAGCCATCCGGGCCACATCTCCCCGGCTTCCAGCATACCGGTTCGACTCTTCCACGGAAAAGTTCCTGCCGCTCACAAAAGCCATTTTATTCAGGGTTTCACCCTTTCTTCCGCCCGCAAGAATGCTGATCTCCTCTATCTCAACGGGAGACTCTTCCATTTCAATGGGAAGAATGACCTCCTTCCCGGCACTCACCACCACATCGGATAGTTCATGCTCCCGGTATCCCATATAAGAGCAGATGAGGGTGTACCTTCCTACAGGTACATTTTCCAGTCTGAATAATCCGTCTTGATCGCTGATCGTAGCCTCCACCAGCTCCGATTCATGGTAAATGGCAATGGTAGCAGCCAGCAGGGGAGTTTTGGTTTCCATATCGACGATGGATCCCCGGATGGTCTGGGTAATGTGCTGTGAGAGCACACCCACCTGGAAACATACCAGACCCAGGAAAATCAGTGCGGTGAATTTTAATTGACACATGGCTTTGGGTTTTTTTGGTTTACAGGTTTTTCAATAGATCAATACATGCCATCGAGCAGGTTGGTAACCAGCTTTCGGATGTTTTTCCGGTTCGTGCCCATTGCACTGAAACCGTACAGGGCTGCCTGGGGTATCCGGCTCCCTTTCCCAGGTCGGCTCATCACCCCCCCGGCCCATCTCGAGAGTCTGTCCACCAGGACAGAAGGAAGGACCCTGGTCAGGGCATCGGCAAGCCGTATCGATGTCTTTGTGGCCTTGTATTCTTTCAAGAGTGTGCCTTCCTCTTGCAGGACTTCCTCCAGGTCCTGAAGAAACTCCTCCTCCTTCCCAAGATTCAGGCGGGTGACGGTCAGGTGCAAGGCATCGGGGAACTGAAGGCGATCGAGGTGCCAGCCCCGCTTACTCAGTCCATCTCCGATGTTGAAGATGTTTCCTGATTTTGAAGTAAAGGCCATCACGGACATGTCAGGATCCCCGATAATTTCCAGGCACTCAAATCTTTTGATCCCCTCTTTGATCCTTTGGGTGCTGTGCATGACCTCCTTTGCAATCTCCCGGTACCCTTTCCTGCCCAGGTGGTTCATAATGGCCCAGCATCCTGCCAGGGGGCCACCACTCTTGGTCCCCATAAAGGTGGTCGAGGGGAAAATTCCACCGGGCCATTCCGTATGAACGAAAAACTGCTTCTTCCTAAGCTTTCTGTTCTTATAAAGTATGATGGATGTTCCTTTGGGAGCATATCCGTATTTGTGTGCATCCAGCGAAATGGAACTCACCCCCGGAACCCGGAAATCAAAACGGGGAACATCATATCCCAGTTCTTCCACAAAAGGAAGCATGAATCCACCCATGCACGCATCCACATGCAAAAGCAGGTGGTGCTTCAAAGCGATCTTGCCCAGACGCTGCACCGGGTCCACCACGCCATAGGGGAAGCAGGGTGCTGAAGCTGCCATCAGGATGGTACTCGGGCCAATGGCGTCCTGCATGGCCTCTGCATCGGCCCTTCCGCTTTCATCCACAGCAACAAGCACTGCCTTTAGGGAGAGGTAGTGGCAGGCCTTTAAAAAGGCGGGGTGCGCTGTGGTAGGGAGAATGACTTCATAAGGAGCTTCTTTGCTTTCCGTTTCATTGGCCAGGTCCCGTGCCACTTTCAGGGCCAGAAAAATACTTTCTGTACCGCCTGTGGTCACAGATCCGCACACCCGGTTACTCCCATGCATGAGTTCTGCGGCCATCCCGACAACCTCCTTCTCAAACCGCAGCAGGGATGGGAAAGCGGATGGATTCAGTGTGCTGTCATATTGAAAGGCCGCCTGATACTCTTCGGAGAGTTCAGCGTTTTGTTGGCCGGGATGATATACAAAACCAAAGGTTCTGCCCTGGTCCCATGGCGCATCACATGCTTTATGATCGCCCAGCATCTCTCTGAGTGTATCCCCGTCGATGCCCTGTTCCGGAAAGCTATATCCAGTTTTCATCTTCGCTTATCTTAAAAGTTCTGCAAATCCGATTCCCAGAAAGTTCCCGATGGCATACCCGATGAGTCCCAGTGCAATGCCAATGGGAATAATTCCTTTGTTGCCAATGGCATTTGCCACAGGCCCAATGAAGGCCGGACCGAAAATGGCCGCCGTGGAAGTAATGATCAGGGTGTCCCTGTCGACCCGGAAGAGGATGGCCAGCAGGTAATGTACAAGGACACTGCCAAACACCACAAACCCACAAAACCAGAACAGCACTGAACTGTTTGCCAGAAGCTCGGCAAAGTCGGCCTGCATTCCCACGGAAAGCGCAAATACGAGCAGGAAATAATTGGCCGTGGAAAATGTCAAAGGGAGTTCCCTCACCTTCCGAATAAAGGATGCTCCGATGCCCAGTGAGGTAATTCCCAGGATCACCAGGGGTTCTGCCAGTTTTCCGGTGATCAGGAAAGAGACTCCCACGGAGATCCCAACCAGCACGACAGAGAGGGCCAGGCCGGTCAACACATGGATCACCCCCCCACTCCTATCAGCAGAAGCCTGTGCATTCTCTTGCCGGGCTACATTGTTCTGCAGATCCTTTTTCACAGGGAGAAAAATGCCCATGACCCGGTTGGCCACCGTCATCAGGAACAACAGGTAAATACTACTGAACACAATATCTGCACTATTCAGGATCACAAAGACCTCATCATTCATTTTCAGGGCCATTCCAATGGCACTCATGTTCTGGGTCCCTCCCGTATACACCCCGATAATCATTCCTGAGACATTATGGGCTTCAGTAACGCGGCCTCCAAAGACCACGTAGGCCAGATAAGCAACGAACAGCACCCCGGCGATGCCCAGGGCAAAGGAGAAGAGGGCGGGTCTTGCCTGCTTCAGCATCAACAGCAGGTTGGCCGAAAAGAGCAACAGGGGAATGGACAGCACCACGGAAATCATGGCGCTTGTTTTAAGCGCTTCGATGTTCAGCTGCAAGCCCGGGATATTCCCGATCACAATTCCCACCAGGTAGCAGATGATGATGGGGGAGATCCAGCGGATCACCCTGGATTTCCCTTCTGACCACATGATAAAGAGGGGAAAGCCAAGGAGAAAAATGACCAATAGAATAGTGTGCAGCATGGCCGGTGTTATTGAATGATTATGAAATCAAAATTAAAGCGTCACAGGCTGGGGGTGAAACGGATTAGCCCGCCTGGTTCCCGGCAAATGGCAGTATTTGCCAATTGAGGGCATGAAATGATTTCGGAAGCAGGTCCATGGCATTTTTTGCCACGGAACTTCCGGTGTTGGGAAATTGCGCAAATATTCCGTCCGGCAGCAAGGGGGAGGAATTGAAAAACCCCAATCAAAGCCGATTCGCCACGGCATCGATCTTATCATGCAGGATCCTGAAAAACCTGTTCCGCTCCCTCTCCGCAGTTCCGCTGATGGGCACAGATTTGGAGAGGAGGTTGAGCCCCCAGGCATAATTGTACTCAAAAAATGCCCTGTCGTGAGTCTGCATGAGGTTGATGGCATTGCTGGTCAGGTAGGAAGCACAAGTATTGCCAGCCTTCACCAGGATGGTATTGTCGGCCAGGATCAGGTCGTTGTGATACAACTGGAAATTGCCCTCTGTTCCGGCAGGCGGACTGCCGTGGGGAAACTTGTATCCAAGCGCTGCCTGTTTCTGCAGGTGGTCTACCAGTGCGTGCAGTTTTTCGCACAGGGACAAAGCATCTTCCCTTGAGTGGAAATAACCGGCTTCTGAATAATACAGTACCTGCTTCAGAAAACTGTTCAGGGTCTCTTCGGTGGTAAACTCCTTGGTTTTGACCCTCACATAATGACGGGTAATCTCCTCTGACAATTGGACCACCTCCTCCTCCAGGTCAATCACCCTGAACTTCAACTCCCTGTAACCGGGGAAATCAAGATTGGATTTCTTCCAGAAGAATAGCTTGAATGCGCATACTTCAGGGATCTGAATGATGTGGAATATACTCAGTTCATTCAGAATGAAAATGGCTTCTGCGTCCTCTGCCCGGCTGGCTCCCAGGGTAAATTCCAACAGCCCCTTCATCCAATCCACAAAGGAATATGAGTTCTCTTCAAGAAAATCTGTTTTGAATGTGACAGAATTGGAGGGAGTGCCAATCAGATCGTCCAGGGAGATCTGGAATGTGCCGGCCAGTTTCTGAACTTCCTGAAGGGACAAAGATTTCTCCCCCCTGATTCTCCTGTAGGCACTGTCATTGCTTATTTCAAGCAAGTCCGCAATTTCATCCACCAGGGATACATGATCGGGCAACTGATCACGGATCATCCGGATCATGCGGATCTGAATATCTTCCTGATATTCCATTGATCCCCAATATGAGAAAAAAACAGCTGCAAGTCAATGCCGCATCGAAATATTCTGATTTCATCGATAATCCCGTGCGATTGACCGAAAAAAATTGACCGGCAGGAAAGAATCATGAACCTTTACATCGAATCAAAAACTTTCCGTCATGAAAAAAGCACTTGTTTGTTTCAGTATACTGGCCATGCTTGCCATGAGCTCCTGCCTGGTCAGCTCCCTCCATCCCTTTTACAAAGCCAAGGACAAAATTTACGATCCTGCCATGGTTGGATCCTGGATCGACGGGGATTCGTGCATATGGACCATCGAAAAAAACATGATATCCAAGGAATTCATGGGTCCTGAATATCCCGACAGCACCTACCGGATTACTTATTATGAAGAGGATGGGATGATTGGGCTCTTTATCGGAACACTCTTCGAATTGAAAGGAATCCGGTATGTGGATTTCTATCCCGATCCGGATGAAGATCACTGCAATTCAGAGCTGACCGGCATGCATCATTTTCCTACCCATACCCTGGCCCGTGTCAAAACAGATCGGGCAGGCATCATGTTTTACTGGTACGGCGACGAGTGGCTCGATGAATTGTTCAAGCAGAACCGGATACGCATCAAACATGAGACCGTCGAAATCAGCCCGGATTATGAACGACACCTGCTCACTGCCCCCACCGACGATCTGCAGAAATTCATCACCAAATACGCCGACAGTCCCAAAACAGGAATCAACGTGGATCAGATCTTCGCAAGGGGATATACCGAAGAAGGGGAAGGCATGGAAGATTCGGGAGCTTTTCTTAAATTGAAGCCCTATGACGGTCCTCTTCCGGATGAAAAAGTGATGCAGGTAGAACCTCAGAGAAATTGATGTTTGACCAGGAACCACCCCCGCATCACAAAAAAGTTCCGGTCGCTTCTCACCGACCAGTTGATCTTCAGAAACCGCTGGAGGCAGCACCTGCAATTCTGGGTGATCGCCTGGATCATCCTCTTCAACATATTCAGGACCTCCTCATCGGTGGAATGGATCGACATGCTCTATACCTCCATTTTTATGGTTCCACTGGCCCTCATTGTATATCCCAACCTGTATATATTCCTGCCCAGGTTTCTGCGGCAAGAGCGGTATTTGTGGTACATCCTTTCCCTGCTGTTCCTGACGGTGCTGGGTGCCGTGCTGCTTTTTGGCCTGTTCGATAGCTGGATCGACCTGGTGTTGCCTGGCTATTACTTCATCTCCTACAACGAAATATCGGTGCTGATGCTCTATACCGGGAGTTTCCTGATCGTGACCACCTTGCTGAAATTGTCGCGAAGCTGGTTCCTGCTCATGCGCATGGACCGGACATCCAGTGCCCAGCGCCTGGAATCCCTTCAATCGCAGATCAATCCCCATTTTTTACTGAACAGCCTTCAAACCATCTATGCCCTTTCGCTGGAAAAGTCGGACCGGACCCCCGAAGTGATACTTCAGCTTTCCGAGGTCCTGAAGTACAACCTGTATGATACGGATCAGCCGGTGGTGAAACTGGAGAAGGAAATCCGGATGATCAGGGACTATGTGGATATGTACAGGCACCGGGTGGATCCCGGACATACGGAAATCGTGCTGGAGGTGAACGGGGATGCCGAAGAAGGGGAGATAGCACCCATGCTTCTGCTGCCCTTTATTGAAAATGCCTTTAAGCACGGTCTCAGGGGGAACGTGGACAAACCCAGGGTACACATCTCCCTGGAGATCGCCCAGGAAAAGCTTCGGTTCCAGGTGATCAACAGCCATGGCAAGGGCGACGAGGTGGATCTGGAGCCCAAGAAAGGAATTGGGATCGAAAATACCAGGCAACGGCTGGATTTGTTGTATCCCGGACGGTATCAGCTGGAAATTGGAGAAAAAGCTGATACATTTGCGGTGAAGCTCAACCTGGAACTGAAAAAATAGACATGGCCACCTGCCTTCTCATCGATGACGAACCGCTTTCCCGCGATGTGCTGCGAAAGTACATCGAAGAAGTCAGTGATCTGGAGATTCTGGCAGAATGTACCGATGCCATTGAAGCCACCCACCAGTTGAACCAAAAACAGGTGGATATTCTTTTCCTGGACATCAACATGCCGGGACTTTCCGGGATTTCTTTTGCCAGGTCCCTGACCCGTTCCCCCCTGATCATTTTCACCACGGCTTATCCTGAGTATGCGGTAGAGGGATTTGAACTGGAAGCCACCGATTACCTGGTGAAGCCATACTCTTTCGAGCGCTTTCTGAAAGCTGTGAACCGTGCGCTGGAAAGACTCAGGGAGAACCATCTCACAGGGGATGCGGGAGGGAAGGTCCTGGTAAAATCTGACAGGAAGCTTTATGCCCTGCCCTTTGTCGATATCCATTACATTGAGGGACAGGGCGATTACATCCGGATCCACACCTCCCAGCTGAAACTGATGGTACATGACACCCTCAAAAATTTCCTGGAATCGCTGCCTGCCACAGATTTTATGCGGATCCACAAGTCCTATGTGGTCCATCTGAAACACATCGAATTCCTGGAAGGGAACCAGGTGAGGGTGAAGGGACAGAACCTGCCGGTGAGTCCGGCCCAACGCGAAGAACTTTTGTCGCGTTTTGCCTCCCTTTGAGCAACAATGAAGCTCAGGGGTTCATGAACAGGTGCTGCAGCTTCTCGAAATATTGTCCCACATGCAATCCATCCGCCACGGCGTGGTGTACGTGCACCGATACTGGAATCATCCGTTTTTTTCCGCTCAGGTAGTACTTACCCACCGTCACCTTGGGAATGGAATCTCTTCGTTTGTAATCTCTCGGGTGACTTACATGGCTGAACCTGAGCCAGGGAAGGGAGGAAAAATGGATGATGTTTTCCCCGATCTCATGGCGGATCAGCCGGTCCGACATCCGCACTTCAATCACTTCTTCGGTGGCCCTGTCCATGAAGTGTCCCAGATCTTCAAAATAGGGAATATAGGAAAATCCAAAGGTGCCGTTGTCGCGGTCGATGGTGGCAGAGCCGTTGATCACATCATACAGGTAGAGTTCATCTCCTTCGATCCGGTATTTGAAGGCCTCCGTCTGGTTCACTGCCTTCAACACGAGGTACAGGTAGTATAGAAAAAAGGAGAGTTTGCCGGCCTTGGCAAAATCGTAGGCCGGAGAACACTCCAGATCCACGGTGATCCCGTAATAGGGTTCGTCATAATCCTTGAAGAAGCGGTAGATCTCCCTGCGCTCCCATTTGGCAACATTGATCTTTCTTTTCATGGTAACAGATTTCATTCCCGGTCAAAGCTACAAAAAAAGAGACTGCCTGCGGGAGACAGCCTCTTTGTTTTGAAGAGCCGTATCGACTACTGGAAGATGTAACGTACCCCAAGTTGCATTTGCCACTTGGATCGCACCGAAACATCGTCAACGTAAGAATCTCTCAGATTGGTATTGAATCCCAACCAGGGAGTTCCGCTGTTGTCCACCCCATTGACCGAAATGGGATTGAAAGTGCTGGCAAACTTCCGTACCCCCCAACTTGAATTGAACATGTTTCCGATATTCATGATATCCAGTGATAGCTGAAGCGTATTTCGTTTCCCTTTCTTCGTTTCCAGGGTAAAATCCTGAGCAAACCGGAAATCGATCTGGCTGTACCAGGGAAGCATGGCTCCATTTCGTTCGGCATAATCTCCCCGCCGGGTACTCAGGTAATCATCCTGCTCGATGAACGCATTCAAGGCAGACCATTGCTCCCCAGCATTGGCTGCGGGGACTCCGGTACCGGTGCCATCCACGGTCCCGAAATTAATATCTCCTGCATTGGCCGGGACATATATCAGGTCATTGAATCCAATGGCGTCCCCGTTGATATCCCCCGCATAGGAATAGGAATAGCGATTGCCCTTCCCTGCCTCAATGAAGAGACCGATGGTGGAAGCCATCATGCCGTAGGACTTCCTGTAGAACAGGGAAGAGATGATCCTGTGTTTCAAACCGTATCTAGACCAAGAAAGTTGTGGCATGTTGGGATTGCCCACCACGGGATTCCGTTGAAATGCATCCGCGGCTATCTCTGCCGGGATGGATGTATAATCCTTGGATTCCATGTAGGTATAGGCCAGGGTGGCATTGAGGCCAAAAGCGAAATCCCGGGCTACCTTGCCGGTCAGGCTGTACTGGTAACCTTCCCGCGTATTGTCCAGCACGATGGTCCCGGCATCCAAAAATCCGATAGCACCGGCTGATGCGGAATAAATATTCTGCTCATTGAAACCGGCAAAGGTGGCACGGTTATCGCCGCTACCCGTGAGTTGACCGGTGGGAGGCAGCATGTTGTAATTCCTGTGAACCACGGCATTGATATCCTTTCCCAGGATACCTTCCACGGTGACCAGCCAGCCATCCCCCAGCTTGGCATCCATGGCCAGATTGTTTTTCCACACCTGTGGCCAGCGGTAGTCTTCCACAGTCGCATTCACCTGGAACGTGTAACCCGGATAGATTCCTGAATTAGAGGACTGGTTGCCCAGCCAGACAAAGGGCACCCTGCCCGAAAAGATGCCCGTACCTCCCCTCAGCTGCAAGGTTTTGTCTCCTTTTACATCGAAATTAAATCCGATTCTCGGCGACCATAAGAGGTTGAGACCTGGCCAGGAGGCAGGATCCACTGTAGCCGGCTCCCCATCTT
>CBDTYO010000141.1:0-9644 GCA_965364615.1 uncultured Bacteroidia bacterium | reverse complement strand
AAGAAAGTGGCATCTACGATATCCCGAAGGATCAAGGCCATGGTTACTCCCAGTATCATCAGCACCAGCATGCTCCAACGCATGGTGGTTTTGAGTTTTTCCTGTTTTGTCAAGCCGGTTTTCTCCAGGAAATCCTGTGTCACAGAGGCCGATGCGGTGAACATATAGGTATCGGCAGAAGAGGAGACAGAGGAATAAATAATCACCACCGACAGTCCTGCCAGTCCCACGGGGAGCAACCGGCTGAAGCCGACAATCAGCGAAGTATCAGGGGCAATGTCGGGGATGTCTGCGCGAATGACCAGTCCGATCAACAAAAGGATGAAGCCCACAATGATGTAAAAGAGCGAGGACATGATAATGCTTCGCCTGAAATGCTTTTTGTTCTTGATGGCATACACCCGTTGCCAGAGCTCGGGTGAGGCCATGGGAATGAAGAATCCGGCCAGGAAAAAACTGACAATCTGGCTGGCAGGGATGCTAAACAGGTCCATGAAGGCCAGGCCGGGCTTGGTGCGGGTGGTGGTCAGCAGATACATCATCAATACGAAAAGGAGAAATATCCCAAAGGTTTGTACGATATCAGTTTTGACTACCGCATCAAATCCGCCTGCAATCAGGTATATCAGAATAATACCGCCTACAATGACCACCGACATGCCATAGCTGATGGGGGTGTATTCAGAGACCAGTTTGGCTCCGGCGGTGAAATTCAGTACCACCCATCCAAACATGATGATGATGGTGACCAGGGTAGCCAGGTAACCGGCAGTTTTGCCCTTCAGGAAGAAGAAAAAGTCCGGCATGGTGTAGAATTTCTCCTTATCGGCCAGCTTTTTGACCTTTAACCCGAAGAAGTAAAACACAAAAAGTCCGAACACCGATCCGATGAAGTACCACAATGCCCCCATGCCGTACATATAGACCAGGGCGGTATAGGTGAGCAGAATGGCAGCACCTATGCGGCTGGAGAATATGGTAGTAGTGGCTTGAATGGAGGTGAGTTTCCGGCCGGAGATCAGGAACTCCTCTTTCTCCTGTTTCCTGCCGGTGAGGGCTCCCACCACAAGGATTACGAGAAAATAGGCAGCAATGATCAAATAGTCGGTGAAGATGAGCATGGTAGGTAGGTTTAGCGAGTTTAGCACATAAATATATAAAAATCTGAATACCACCTTCCCGGTCCATTCATTGCTCCTTTCGAAAAGACCCTTTCACCCCCTTCAATCCATCCGTTGACCCTGGTATCATGTTTCCTTTGGGCTCCCAGGTCCGCCAACATCAGTCAAAAGCGCCCAGATCCCCCGTCAATAGCGCTTTTAAGATGGTGAACGGACATCCACATCATGAAACAGGTAATATGACTTCCAAACCCTGTCATTGCTTGATATAATTAGATAATCCCTCCGCTTTCTATTTTCTTCCCAGGGTAAAAACTAAATGTAAATCTAAATCTGAGTCTATGAAAAGATTTGTAAGCTTTATGCTATGTATGGCACTGGGCACCCTGACCCTCCTGGGTCAGGCCAGACAAATCACCGGTACGGTGGTCAGTGCTGACAACGGAGAACCCTTGCCGGGCGTCACCGTTTCTGTGAAAGGAACCTCTGTGGGTACCATTTCGGGGTCCGACGGTTCCTACTCCATCAGCGTACCACAGGATGGGCAAGCCCTGGTATTCAGTTTTGTGGGACTTTTGAGCCAGGAGGTGGAGCTGGGGAACAATACCGTGGTAGATGTGGTCATGGAACAGGACCTGATGGAGCTGGACGAGGTCGTGGTCACTGCGCTGGGTATTTCAAGGGAGAAGAAAGCCCTGGGATATTCGGTTTCCCAGATCAATGCAGAAGACATTGAGCAGAAACCGGAAAGTGACATAGGTCGTGTGCTCAGCGGGAAGGCCGCAGGCGTGCGCGTGACAGCCACCAGTGGAGTAAGCGGATCAGGGACCAACATTACCATCCGTGGATATTCTTCCATCAAGGGGAACAACCAGCCGCTGTTTATTGTGGATGGTGTCAGGTTCTCGGGGAGCACCAATTCCGGAACCGACAATGAGCAAGGCTTTCTTGAAGGGAACCAGGCTACCTCCAGCCGGTTCCTGGACATTGATCCCAACAGCGTGGAAAATATCTCCATCCTGAAAGGACTGAGCGCCACCACCATTTATGGCTCCGAAGGCCGAAACGGAGTGATCCTGATCACCACCAAAAATGGAGCCGGTTTCAGTGGGAAAGCACAGATCACCGTCAATCAGTCTCTCTTCTTCAACCATGTGAATCTGCCTGAGTTCCAGAATAGCTATGGAAACGGATTCCAGCAGCAGAATGGATTCTTCTACAGCAACTGGGGGGCTGCTTTCACAGATCCGCCCACCATGGTGAATCACCCCTACTCCAACTTTGCAGATCCCGACCTGATCGCTGCCTTCCCGGAGTACCAGAACGGGGTGCAATACGCCTTAAAACCCTATGATAATGTAACGGAGTTCTTCAGAACCGGGGTGGCATCCAACACTTCGGTGTCCATGCGTGGCGGCAATGAGACTTCCAGCTTCAGCGCCAATGTTTCCTTTTTGAATGACCAGGGCTTTCTGCCGGGCAACGAACTGAGAAAGTTCAATGCCGGAATCGGTGGAAGGACGCAGATTTCAAAAAGGCTTACTTTTAGCGGGACCCTGAATTTTGTAAAGACCGATATGGAAACCCCGCCCATCAGTTATGGAGATGGAAGCGGTATCGGTGGGGGAAGCGGCATATCCGTATTTGCGGATGTATTGTACACCCCCAGGTCTGTGGATCTGATGGGTTTGCCTTTTGAGAGTCCCATCGACCATCGAAGTGTTTATTACAGGGTGGCCAACGACATTCAGAATCCCAGATGGACCACCAAGTATGCGCGACAGATCGACGATGTTAACCGTGTCTACGGTTCCGGGAACCTCAACTACAACATCCTGGATAAGCTGAACCTGACCTACCGTTACGGGATTGATCATTTCGCAGAACAACAGGAATATCAGCTGAACAAGGGATCGGTCCAGAATGACAATTATCTGAATGGATTGTACCGGACCAGGAGCATAATGAGTACCACCTGGGATCAGTCTGTACTGCTCACCCTGCAACAGGATATCGGGGAGAAAATCACCCTGGATCTGTTGCTGGGGGGGTCTTCGGTCAGGGATATCTATTCCACCGACGGAATGGAGAGCACCAACCAGCTGGTATTCGGGCTGATGAACCATAAGAATTTCAGCGATCACAGTACTTACAACAGTTTCAACCAGTATGCGCTTCAAAGCAACGCGCAGTCCAACACACTGGGTGCATTCGGACAGATCACCGCCAGTTACAGCAATTACCTTTTCCTGAACCTGTCGGCCCGGAACGACTGGTTTTCTTCGCTGCAAAAGGCAAACCGAAGCCAGTTCTATCCCAGTGCCAGCCTGTCGTTCATTCCTTCCCAATTGTTCGAAGGTCTGAAAACCAACGCTGGATTCGACCTGCTGAAATTAAGAATTGGCTATGGTACCTCGGCGGGTTTTCCACCCTTGTATGTGACCGAAAGCGTGCTTTCCACCCAGGCAAGGGGTTTTGTGACCTTGGATGGCACTGTGGTGCCAACCAATGGAGTGCACTGGTTCCTGGGAAATCCTGACCTGCAACCCGAATTGCATGCTGAAACGGAGCTGGGGCTTGAATTTGCCATGTTCCAGAACCGCTTTGGAGCCGATGTCACTTTATATTCCAAAAGGACCACCAACCTGATTACGGAGGCCACCCTGGATCCCTCTACCGGTTATTCCAGGACCTACGTGAATATCGGACAGATGACCAACCGGGGACTGGAACTGGAAGTCCATGTGACGCCGGTCAGGACCACCCATTTCGACTGGACCATCCGTGGTATTTTTACCAAGTACGAGAGCATTGTGGATGAACTGGGTGCCGGTCTTGACAAAGTACTGATCAACGGATTTACCGACCTGGGGAACTATGCCATCGCCGGTCAACCTTACGGGGTGATGTATGGTTACAAAATTGACCGCGACGACGCAGGTAACTACAGGATTGATGGAAATGGAAACTTCCTGCAATCTGACGAACCTGCCATCATCGGCAATCCCCATCCGGACTTTGAAACCAGTGTGATCAACCGTTTAAGCTACAAGGGACTATCATTCAGCATGCAATGGGATTATCGCCAGGGAGGTGATATTTATTCGGAGACGGTCAATACCCTGATCGGAAGGGGCATTACCAAGGACACCGATTTTGACCGAAGCCAGACCTTTGTGATGCCGGGTGTATTGGATGACGGCAGGCCGAATGACATTCAGATTACGGCAACCAATGCCTATTTCAACAATTTTGGTTCGCAGGCACCGGCGGAGGTAAATGTGATCGATGGCACCACCATTCGATTGAGGGAAATTTCGCTGACCTATTCCCTGCCGCAAAAGTGGATGACCAAGCTTCCCTTCGGAAGCATAGATATATCCCTGATGGGGCAGAATCTGTGGTTCAATGCCATCAACTTCCCGAAGTATGTGAATTTCGATACGGATATGTTGAGCCTGGGAGTGGGGAACGGACTAGGATTTGATTTTATCACAGGTCCCAGTTCCACCCGCTATGGAGCCAGCATCAAAGTGACATTCTAGATCATAAAAACAACGAGAATCATGAAAAAAACTATCATATTATTGTCAGTCACACTCCTGCTGGGAATGCTTACCGGGGCCTGTGAGTTCTTCGATCTGGACCTCACGGCAGATCCGGATGAGGTATCTCTGGAAGACGCCAATCCCGATTTTGCGCTCAATAACATGCAGGTGGAAATGAAGAACTTCCTGAGCAATGATGATCCGCCCAACTGGAGAGGGGTGAACAGGCTCGGAATGGAAGTGACAAGAATGATCATCAAATGGGGCGGAACCTATGAGAACGCCTACAACCCTACAGAGTTCGACCAGGTATGGACACGGGCCTATGAAGGATTGCTGATGGATGCACATACGTTTCTGCCCATCTATGAAGAGAATGAATGGTGGATCCATGCGGGTATTACCAAGGTCATGCAGGCCTACATCCTGGTGACACTTGTGGATTTCTTCGGAGATGTGCCCTGGACCCAATCCTTTGATGCCACCAATTTCAATCCTGCTGCCGACGATGATGCCAGCGTGTATGATGTGGCCCTGGCCAAACTGGATGAGGCCATCGCAGATCTTGGGAAAGAATCCCTGGCCACGCCATCCAACGACCTCTTCTACGATGGGGATCCGGATGCCTGGATCACATTGGCCAAGACCCTGAAACTGAAAATACACCTGAACCTCAGGATGGTGGATGCATCCGGTTCCACCGCCGCGATCAACAGCCTGATTGCCGACGGGGACCTCATAAGTTCTCCGGAGCAAAACTGGATTTTTCATTACAGCAGGGTCACGGACAATCCCGACAGCCGCCATCCTTTTTTCATGTACAATTACCTCAATGGGGGCAATACCTACATGGCCAATTATTTCATGTGGACCCTCTACGAAGAAAAGGACGTGGTGGATCCCAGGATCCGTTACTATTTCTACAGGCAGCGCACTGCATCCTCCGAGGATTTTCAGGAACTGCCCTGTTTTGGGACCGACAGGCCCTCGCACTATCCGCCCGAAATACCCTATTGCACCTTGCCGGACGGGTACTGGGGCCGCGACCATCTTGACGACGATGGGATTCCTCCCGATACCCGGGCAAGGACCCTGTGGGGGGTATATCCGGCCGGTGGAGAATTTGATATGGACCAGGGCCTGCCTGCTTCAGCCGTATCGGGCCTGCAGGGAGCCGGAGCGGAGATGCTTATGCTGGATTCCTATGTGAAATTCATGTTGGCTGAATCGGCCATTGCTTTGGGAACCAACGGGGATGCCAAACAATTGCTGCTGGAGGCAGTGGAGGCTTCCATCAGCCATGTGATGGCCTTTGGGGAAGAGATAGCCGACCAGGCATATATCCCGACCCAGCAGGACATCGACGATTACCTGGCTGAAGTGGGGACCCTGTACGACGATGCCTCTACGGATGCTGAACGCCTGGAAGTGGTGGTGAAAGAGTACTACATTGCTCTATTCGGAAACGGGGTAGAGGTTTACAACCTGGTCAAAAGGACCGCGATGCCCTCCAACCTTCAGCCTGCACTGCTGGAGAATCCCGGAGATTTCCCCCGCACCTTTAACTATCCGGCCAATTGCGTAAACCTGAATTCATCCATCTCTCAGAAACCGCACACCGTACAGGTATTCTGGGATACCAATCCAGCCGGGATCATTCAATAACTTAAATGGAAGAGAACATGAAACTACAAAAATATATAGCAATTCTCCTGCTGGCGGTTCTGGCCTTTGGCTGTGAAACACCCATGCTGATCAATCCGGCAGATGTGGAGAAAGGGATCTTTGTGACCCTTGAGATTGGAAACACCAACATCAATTCGGCCGATATTGAAGGGACCCCCATCACAGGAGTCTTCGGCAATCCTTCCGAAAATGTGGCCAGTCACGATGTGTATGTAAAGCGTATTTACGACGATGGTGAGAGCGAATCGGACTATGTCTTATTGGAAACCATCACCACCTTCCCCTATGATTTCTCCGTGGATGGGAACGAATTGGCTGCCCTGTTTGGTGTGCCGGTGGAGGAGACTTTTGCCAATTTCTACCACTTCAATTGTATAGCCACCGGCAAGAACGGTCAGGAGGCGGACTATGACAACCTGCACAACGACCTGATTGGAAGTGCCGAACAGCTGCAGGGATTCCGTTTTCAGGGAGCCGTGGTATGTCCCTCCGATCCGGAAGTCATCGTGGGCACCTATACGGCAGTGACCAATTCCACCTTCCCTGATTTTGCCGATCCCGTGGTGGGGCTGGAGAAAACCATCACCATTACCACAACGGACGATGAAGGTTTCTATGCCATTTCGGATTTTACCTTTGGGACCTATGACCATTTCTATGCGGCCGTGGGTTGGATACCGGAAGGGGATCACCCCGGTACCATACAGGATGTGTGCGGGAAATTCTTCATAACCGATACCTTCGATCCCTGGGGAGAAGTGGGCTTCGGAGATTTCACCTTCAATCCTGACGGGACCATCACCGTGGTGGGAGGAACAGGCTACGGCGAAGAATGGACAGCTGTATTAACCAAACAATAAATAATCTCAGTGAAGTTTATTTAAATTTGCCAAAAGTAAAAGGGCGCTCGTATGGGCGCCCTTTTTCGTAATTTGGTCTGAAGTGTGAGAATGGTAGCTACTGAATGATTATCTCTTTTCCGGTTCCGCCGGAGAAATAGCCGTCGCCAAAAGAAGCTTTAAGAGCGGCAATGGATTTATCACCTGTGCAATGGGTGGGGCAGATCTGTTTGATTCCCATCTTCTGTAATACTTCTCCAATATCCTGAACCTTTGATCCGGGTGTGCTCATTAGATGCAGGCCGCCAATCACCGTATGTACCTCTATGCCCAGTTCTTCCTGCGCCATTTTCACCATTTCTATCGCACCGGGGTGTCCGCATCCGGTAACCAAGACACCTCCCGTTTCAGTTTTGATAACTAGTCCCTGTTCCCTGAAGGCCGCAAAGTTGTCACCGGTGGAGTAATAAGGTCCATAAAGATGAACGGCTTTGGAGATGGCCTTGCTCTGGGGAGGAAGTTTGTCACTGTCCTTAAGTTTTTCCGCGAAAGAAGCTGGAAGATAGCAGATCACGGATGGATTCATATCACATATCCAGGAAATTCCTGCGGTATGGTCACCATGTTCGTGTGAGATGAAAAGGGTGGGTATCTCTTTGGGTTTTATCCCCAGGATCTCCACATTTTTTTGGTAGAGATCAGCCATTCTTCCGGCATCGAACAGCAATGTGTTTCCCTGGTATTCCACCAGACAGGCAAATCCCCAATCGGTTTGAAGGTCTGGGTTTGCCTGGTAATTGTCGTAAATGATGGTCACGTGTACGGCACCATCGGGGGAGTTCCCGTGGACAGGTTCCCTGGCGGTAAGCGTTGACAGCCCAAGCAGCAGCAGGCACGTCAACCGTGAAATGCAGCTCATATTATATCTCTTGTTTATAGTGAAGTGCGCTGAATACCTGGTTCTTATAGTTACGTCCGATCCGCAGTTTGGCATTCTCCAGTTCGATGGTGGTGGCGTTAAAGGCCCTGATTCTGGGAATGGATACAATGTAGGATTTGTGTATGCGGATAAACTGCTCAGACGGAAGCTTGCTTTCAATGTTCTGCAGGCTGCTCTTCACCACTACCCTCCTGTTGTCGGTATGAATCCTGATGTATTCATTGAGTCCCTCAATAAAATGGATCTCCCGCAGGAAAATTTTGATGATCTTTTTGTTCTCCTTTACATAAATAAATGCATCGTTGTTCGTGCCGTTGCCTCCTTCCAGCTCCACGTTCTCCGAGTGTCCGGACTGGAAATACTTGTTGACCGCTTTGAAAAATCTCTCAAAGGTCACAGGTTTCATCAGGTAGTCTACCACATCCAGCTCAAATCCATCCAGGGCATACTGGCTGTAAGCTGTGGTAATGATGACTTTGGGGGGCCTCTTCAGGGTTTTCAGGAAATCAATTCCGGTCATCTGTGGCATTTTAATATCCAGAAACATCAGATCGACGGATTGATTGCGAAGGGAATCCATGGCTTTCATGGCGTTGTCGCACTCCTCAACGATTTCGAAATTCTCAAGTTTCAGGATATGACCGCGAATCAGTTCTCTGGCAAGCGGTTCGTCATCAACGATTAGGCATCTTGTTTTCATGCAGAAGTAAGTTTTCAGGTCCAGGCAGGCAAACTCCAGCCTGTAAGGACCTGTTTGGGGTTAAAATCAAAAGAACATGAAAACACTCTTACGAACTTCACATGAACATAGCAAATTTACGAGCTTTTCTTAAAACAATTCAGTAAAATGCAAGGAAAACAGGGCCAACGGTTGAAAAACATCTGTGTAAAGCTTTCATGTGCAAGAAAATGCAGTTGGCAGATTGCAAGCCTTCCTGCATTGATATTAGGTGGTAGTTCATACTGAGCTGACTATTTTTAGGAGATGTACAAGCTGTTGGTAGGTCAGAAATTGTGGGTCAGGGTCCTGAGGCATCTTGTCCTTTTCCTGGGCATGATATTTCTGTTTTCCTGGGTGGCCTGGTCGCGAAACGAAGACCAGCATGGTTTCTGGCAGGAATTTGTCATGGTTACCACCAACGCGATCTTCTTTTTTGGCTATGCCTATATCACGGTGTACCTGCTTATACCGGGATTGCTTGTCCGGAAAAAGGTGGCCTTTTTTATATTGGCTTTCATCGCTGCAGGCCTGGGTCTGTCATGGCTCAAGTTTCACTTTTCTGATTTTATTTTCTATCATGCCATAGCTCCGGAAAACGGACACCAAGGAGGCATGGTGGCTTTACAAACCTTGCTGGTAAACACCAAGTATATGACCTTTATCGTGGCCCTTTTTGCCCTGGTAAAATTCGCCCGCGATCACTACACCCTGGAGTCCAACATCAGGGAGTTGCAGCGGAAGAGCCTTGAAGCTGAGTTGAAACTCATCGAACACCATATGGATCCCCAT
>CBDTYO010000140.1:0-9706 GCA_965364615.1 uncultured Bacteroidia bacterium | reverse complement strand
AGATGGATGAGCTCACGACCAAATGAAATGAGGGAGTAATCACAGCTCCAGCTAAAAAAATAAGCCCGTCTCCAGATCAACCAGAGACGGGCTTTTGTTTGGCTAGTTTGATATATTTACTTCCAATCTGGCATTTCAGCGTTTTGAATGATTTCGGTCCTTCCTTCTCCGGAGGTACTCATGGTCCACAATGATTTTTCTGAGCCCGGCACATTGGAAGCATTTTCAAAAACAATTTGGGCACCATTGGGCGAGTACCTTGGGTGGGTGTCGTTGGTTCCGTCTTGTTTACCCGAGGACAGATCCGTAATCACCATGGTATTGATATCGATTTCGAAGATATGGGCATCCAGTTGTCGGTTGGTGCTGGAGGAATAACCGGAGACATCCCTGGTAAAGAGGACTTTTTTGCTATCGATGGAGAAGGTGTGCGCCTCAATGATCCCGGCCAGGTTGTTCACCAGTACCACGGGATTGCTTCCATCAGAGTTCATCAGGTATATTTCAGAATCGTCTGCATTCACTCCCACTGTCATGGCAACAATCAGGTTCCCGTCGGGAGAACAGTCAATATCCCTGAAATGCCTGTTGGCCGGGGCAGTGGTGATCACGCCTTCGACAGTTCCGTCATGCTGGATAAAGGAAAGCCGGTTATAATTGGCATATAGAATTCTTTCACCATCGGGTGTCCAGGCCAATCCACGTCCCGGATTCTGGTAACCGGTAATGGGGCGGCGCGAAATTTTCTTTTGGTTGGTTCCATCCCTGTTCATGGTGAAAATGTGCGGCTCCAGGTTATCATGGGACACATAGGCCACCTTGTCACGGAGGGGGCTCAACCTGGGCTGCCATTCATCTTCTGCATTGCGGGTCATGTGCACTTCGATGGAATCCACGGAATTGGCAGAATAGATATCGTAGTTTCCATCCCCGTTCTTTCTTGCAAACCTGAATTCGTTGTTGGGCAATGGCATGGTCTTGAAGCTGAGCAGGTCACTGTTCACTGAAATAAAGGGATCAAAGGCGGTCACCTGCCAGAAATACACGGTGTTAAACCTTAAATTTTCCACCCGGATCGAGGTATCCTTGAGCCCGTAGAATTCCCAGGAATCTTCATTGTTGGATTCATAAAGCACCATGTCAAAGGTCAGGCTATCCTCAGAATTGGGATCATCTACCGTCCAGCTGAAGGTCAGATCCACCGGCAGATTGGTTTGCTCAAAGCCTGGAGTATAAGATCCGGTGAATTCTGGGGGATCGTTGTATTCGCTGCTTCTTTCCATGAGGATCACCACGGTGGTGGTTTTATCCTTCTGGACAGACAATGATACTGACTCGGACACATAGCCATTTTTCCTGGCGATCAGGTTGTAATCGCCTACTTCAATGGTTTTGAAAATGAAGTATCCTGCACTGTCACTGGCCACAGAAACGGTGGGCGGATTGGTGGTTAAAATGGCTCCGCCCAGGTTCAGCTCGGAGGTGAAATCCATGATGGTTCCATCCAGCACACCTGTGGCATTCACATCCAGCCTATCTTCATTGCACCCGAAGAAAAGAATTGACAAGAAAAGGGTACTGCCAAGCAGAACTGTCTTTTTCAATCTAAATATCAGCAGCATAGTCTCTGTATAATAATTTTACTCCTTCACCACGCAAATATACTTGCATTGGCTTTTGTTTCACCCTACCTGGGTCATACTTTTATCTCCTCAACACATAGTTCTGAAGGATGGTAATGTTCATTCCCTCACTGCCGGTCTGGGTGACTTTGTAGCCGATTCCTCCGCCGCCCTGCAATTGGTTCAATGTGTGGCCATTGCCATTCTGTTCAATATAAAAATCCATGTCCTTTCCCACCAGAAATTGCCTGACCGTGTTTTCATCGCCTGTTTGATGCACAGTATTGATGATGTTTTCACCGGTATGAATGCCCAGGAACGTGTTCCCCTCACCAAACTGATCAATTTCTGAAGCATTGTGCTGACCCGCCTGTAGCAGGAAAGCAATGTTCTCATCACCGACCTGGCTGATTTTTGCAAGATTGGGATCATAGTTACCGGACAATTGCTGGATGGTGGCCCGGTTCGATTGTCCCATCTGCAAGAGCGTGATCCTGTTCAAATCATTCATGTCCAGTTCCTGTTTCAGCGTCTTGTTCTCGTCTACAATCACGGTGATATCCGGATCTGAAGGAATGGAGGGATCCTGTCCCCAAACAGCAGCCGGCATCAGCACCAGACAATAGAAGAACAATACGCCCAGGGCGGTCTTCGTCGTCAATTTCATCTCTTTAAGTTTAAATGTCTTCCGGTGAATGCGCACACCGGAAGAACATTTTATGAAAAATATATCTATCTATATCTGAAGCAATTATTCATCTGCCTGAGAAATTGCTCTTACAATATTTGAATTAGGGAGTCCAGGGATTAGCCATGGGCAAGACAGCTCCATTGCTTTGCCATACATCGGAATGATTTCCATCACCTACCTGGATCACGCCACTGGCATTCTTTCCGCCTGCCTGTACCTGCATGGAGTAGTTATGTCCACCCTCCTGGTAAGCACCAGCCCAGTTGCCGATGACAGTGTTGGCATCGTAGTACTGAACCTGGTAGGCTTCATTGCCTTTGGTGGTAGCTCCTTCAACTTGAATGATCCCTGCTACGTTGGGAATCTCAATGAGTCCACCAATATGACCATCCTGGCTCTTATCACTTCCCTGGATAATGCCCGCCACGTTCCATGCTCCAACCTGCTGCTGCTCAGCTTCGCTTGCTTTTGCACTGGGCAACTGGGCGATGATGGCCAAAGATCCGTAGGCATTTCCGCCTTTGTAGTCAGACATGCCCTGCTTCTGAAGGGCCACTCCTTTCTCACCTTCCTGTACCACAATCGCCAGGTCAATCATGCCTTCCTGCTTCTGGGTGGCAGAGTTGCCGGTTCCGGGTTGGAAAGTATAGGCTACCAACGGTCCGGGATGTGCTGATCCATAGGCGGCATGCTCCTGTACAACGGTAGCATCGTTCTTGTCACCTGTTTGTTCAACATAGGAAAAATTCAGGTCCCAGCCGTTCTGAGGGGTTTCATTGGTCTGGGTTACATCCACCCAGTTTTTGTCCCCATCCTGGATCACAGTGGAAGTATTCCAGGCCCCGTTCTGGTCCACAAAACTTTCTGCGTTCTTGTCACCATTGGTATACACTTCTGCATAGTTTCTGGTCCCATCCTGGGTCAGTTCATAGCTGTTGTCATCTCCCATCTGTATCACTGCTGATACGTTGCCGTCCAGTGGAATTACCGGTGCTGGCAGCTGAGCAACCAAAGCACAAACAGGGAGAATGAATGCTAAAAGAAAAACTGTCTTTTTCATAATTTTTAATTTTTAATTAGTAAATAAGTATTTAAAGATTTGCGCATTAAATTAATTTCCTAAATAGAAGTTCAGACCCAGTTTCACAGTCCAGTAAAAATCATTGTACCGTCCTTGATCCACCTGGTCAACATTGTCGTTAAACAGCCAGTAATAGCCGGCATTGATGTCAATGCCTGTCCTTTGAGACAGCATGTATTCATACCCAATGGCGGCATTGGCAAAGCCGTTGTTACTAAGGGTGGTGCCTTCGGGTTGTTCTCCAAAGGGGTTCTCGCCAAGGTTAAGGAGGAATCCGCCTCCAGCCTCGATATAAGGTGTGGATTTATAATCGTTGATTATCCTGTACCTGAGATTCAGCCTGGAATGCTGCACATAGGTGCTATAGAAATCCCTGGTGGCCAGCTTTCCAACCCCTATACCCAAGTCAAAGGAGAATGAGGAATTCTGGAAGAAACCCAGGCTGATTTCGCCCATGGGTCCCATGGTCCCCCTGGGGTAATCTCCGTCATAAGTCATGGTGCCCCCGGCAAAGCCCAGTTTGAATCCCGAGCGGTAGGGAAGGGATTGAAAGCCCAGATAGTCGGTCCGTTCATTTTCTTCCCGCTCCTCCAGGTAATTGGCTATGGCCCTGGTGCTCAGATCTTCGCTGTCCTTCACCTGCCAGAGATCATCCAGGATGCCCTCAATGATAAGCGCGTGCACCGCTTTATCAATGGCTTCCTGGACAGCAATGCCTGCAGGCTCATTAAAAGTGAAACCCACCTCTGCCTCCAGCAATCGCTTGAGCGACACATATCTGAATACGCCCGCATCCAGCTTTTGGGAGAGGATGGTCTTGCTGGTATGGACGGTTTTTAGGATGCGTCCGTTGGAGGTGGAAATGGCCCTGAGATAGATGGAAACCCGGTCTTCCCGGTACTGTCCGTTGGCCCCGGCACCGAAATAGCGCAAGCCTGCTCCTCCTGTCATCACATTGGATTCATAGGATATGATCCCTCCTTCAAGGATGATGCCGGCGAATAGCAGGGGAGGGAGCAGCTGTGACTGTTCACCATCAGGATCCTGGGCACTGAAAGCAGCACGGCTGGACCGGATGATCTTGCGCTCATTCAGCAAATTGCTCAGTCCTTCGCGCTCAATGGGCATGAACCACCCCGACTCCTCCAACGATTCCAGCAGAATGGAGGTGGCACCCTGGGTCACTGCCGTGGACCAGTTGGCCCCGATCTCCGAGGGTTTGTATTGTCCGGTCTGATCACGGAATTTGTACACGGCCACCACCACGGGTTCTTTGGGTTCCGGCAGCAGATTTGTTTCCTCAGAAACCTTGGAATTGGCTCCAAGCCTTGCCTCAGAGGTCTGCATGGGTTGTTTCATCATGGGTGCGCAGGCAAACTGCAAGAGCATGGCAGCAAGGAAGAGTATATATACAAAGCTTTTCTTCATTTCTAATAGTAGGGTACAATTACGGTGGTTTCACTTCCAGTATAAATATCGATGATCCGGACCTGCATGCCTTCGGATATGGGTGAGACATCTATCTCATAGGATCCGAATTGGTAAAAGCCCTCCGTAAGGCCATCTTCACCGAATTGGTTCTGGTACAACTCCCGGGTGATTTCATTCAGCACCTGCCGGTTCAGATCTTCCTGGAAATTGGCAAGGGGATCTGTCTCTGCGAAGGGATCTTCGGTTTCCTCCTGGAAGAAATTCTGGGCTTCTGCCTGTCCCAGCAGCCAGCTGAAATTGTAGGGATTTCCACCGAAAGCCGGATTGATGGGGGTATATACAAAATCCTGTGCCAGGATGTTTACCTGGAGAATGCCTGCGAAAAGTAATAGGGCCAACAACAATTTTTTCATTCCTTCGGATCTTTCGTTTTAAAATATGCCTGTTCCTGACTGATCATCACTTTGTAACTGCAACTGTATATCCTGGTAGTTCAGTAAATATTGCCCCGCGATGCCCACTGAATATTCTGCCAAGGTCTCGATCATTTCCTGGTTGGGCCTCACAAACTGTTTTACAATCTCATGTTCGTCGATCGTTACGGTAATCTGGGTACCTATTCCAGGCATGGGTTTCTCACTGATGGAAATGGAGAAATCCGTGATCTGCGTGGGATTGTTCCAGCTGTTGAAGAAAAGCTCATAAAAGTCACGGCCCACCTTGGTAATGGTTTCATCGAAAATCATTTCACCAATCTCAAGATCCAGGGGGTCTATGGCTTGCCTTGCTTGCTGGGGATTTAGAGTTTGGAGCGAATCAGTCCCAGCTTCGGTCTGAGCGTTCAGGGAAGTTAAGTTAAACATACTGATTATCAACAATATAGACATTAAGTCAATCTTCATCACATATTAGTTGCACTTGACAATGTCGGTCCGTTTGTTTTATCAGTGAACACAAGTTATGGAGGTGGTGTAAATCAGGCAAATATCTGGGTGTGATGTTATCATTTCTTTGATGAATGCATTAACCTGCTCCATGAAATGCCAAAAATCCCTGTATGAGAGCAGGGGCGCAGGTTTTAGGGGATTTTGAACTCCTTTTTAGAGGTGACGAACAAGGCATAATCGTACATGAAATGCCTTTAAAAACGGATAAAACACAAAAAAATGTAACCTAATGAAAAAAAAATGCGTAATATTCGGTGGTAAATGATTATTTAAGATTTGCGCTTAAAATCTTATTTACCAGGGGGGTTCCGATAGGGACCCCCCTTTGGTTTTCAGTCACTTAGCATGATTTCTTTGTGTATTCCTTACTGATTCTTTGTGTATTCCTTACTGGTTTCTTAAAAGCTCTGTTTTGAAGACCAGTACCGGGTTTGACGGGATACTACGGTTAATTTTATTGCGACAATACCTGAAACCTGAGGTGAGTGGGATGTTCGGCCGAGCGGTACACCCTGTGGGTAGCCTTCTGGAAGGCTTCTTCTCCACACAGATAAATATTGGTGAAGGTCTGGGGATTCCGGTCAAACAATGGGAACCAGCTGCTCTGGATATGTACCATGATCTTATGTCCTTTCTGGAAGGTGTGGTTCACATCGGGGAGGGTGAATTTCACATGGGTCACTTCTGAAGGCGTGAAAGGTTCCGGGTCTTCGAAGCTGTTGCGGTACTTCCCCCTGAAAATATCCCCCCGCACCAGCATCTGGTATCCGCCCACCTCGATTTCATTCTGGTTCAAACCCCTCTGATTGGCATCATCCGGAAACACATCGATCACTTTGACCACCCAATCCGCATCCGTTCCTGTGGTGGATACATACAATTCCACTTCCACCGGTCCGCTTAGGGTGATGTTTTCTTCCAAGGCTTCTCCCTCGTAGACCAGCACATCCGTTCGGGTGGAAGCAAAGCGCTGGTCTTCGGACAGGTACTGCCTGTTGTAAAACGACCGTGCACTCAGAAAGGGAGCCGTATAGGGTACAGGCTTTTGCGGATCGCTGATGTATTCATCAAAGGCTTCTGCATCCTTGCCTGGAGGATTCCAGGAAAGCCTTCCATCTTCCTCCAGCCAGAGTTTCTTCTCTTCAGTATTTTCAGGAGGCCAGGCATCATAACTGAACCACTCTTCAGCACCCGTGTCAAACACCCATGCATCCGGAAGCTTGTGTTTTCCTTTTCCTTTCAGGTAATGGGTAAAAAAGGGGAATTCAATCTCATTCAGGAAGAAATACTTGTCTTTTTCTCTGAAAGGAATTCTGCTGGGATCATTATAATCCGGAAAGGCCCAGCCTCCATGGGTCCAGGGCCCCATTACCAGCATATTCTCAGTTTCCGGGTTGTTCTTTTCTATGGTTTTATAGGTGTGCAAAGCACCTGAAAGATCCTCGCCGTCGTACCATCCACCCACAGTTAGCACTGCTGGCGCAATATCCACCAGGTGCCTAAGCGTGCTTCTGGCTTGCCAGAATTCATCATAATCGGGGTGCTCGGTGAATTTGTTCCAGAAGTCGATGGACCCTTTCAGGTATTTTTCATTGATGTTCTTAAGGGGTCCCAGTTCCAGAAAGAAATGATAGGCATCTGCGGAAGGGTATTGCAGGCGGGGAGCTCTTTGGGTGGTTGGCTCCGGACGTTCCTGGCCGAATGATTGAAAGAAGTTGAAGCTCAGGGGGAGTGTGAAGGCCCCGTTGTGGTGCATATCATCCCACAGGAACCAGTCCGAAATAGGAGCCTGAGGACTCGTGCAAATCATGGCAGGGTGGGCGTTGATACATCCCATCACGGCATAAAATCCCGGGTAGGAGGTGCCGTACATCCCGACTTTCCCGTTGTTATTATCTATGTTATTGATCAGCCACTCCACTGTATCCCATGTATCTGTGGTTTCGTCCACATCCTTTTCGCTTTGGTAGGCTTCCCGCACAGGCCGCATATTCACATAATTTCCCTCTGACATATAGGCTCCCCTCACATCCTGAAATACAAAAATGTACAGGTCCTTCTCCAGCAGCTCATTGGAGGAAAGCCTGCTCCGCATTCTGTCGCCATAGGGACCAATGGAGTAAGGGGTGCGCTGCATGAGTATGGGATATTTTTTCGATGTATTCTTGGGGGTGTACACAATGGTATAGAGTTTCACCCCATCGCGCATCTCCACCTGGTATTCGCTCTTGAGGTAGTTCTCCTGTACAAAATTGTTTGGCTGGCCTGGCAGGGAAAGACTGTTAGCCATAAGGCCCAAGAAGAGGAGAATAAGTATTTTTTTCATGGTCATTTTTTTACGCATGCGATGATTTGCCAGACAATAGTATGGAAAATTCAAACGTTTTCAAATAAGAATTTACAGGTAGTTTTTTGCCGGTAAATTCCGATATTTGCTTCTGTTCACTAACCATAGTTATTAAAAGAACCTCATTATGAATTACAAAAATGTAGTCCGGGGCATTGTTGTCCTGTTGTTTATGGTGCTTGTATCATCCTTTGTTTCTTTGCCAGACACGAAAAAGTTTACACCGGTAGGTACCTGGGAATATTCTGTTCCGGGTGTACAGCCAGGGTATGAAAACGGATCCATGATCATTGCCGAGGAAGGCAAGGATTACAAGGTGACCATGGTATTGAATGAATACTATAAAACGGAAGCAGAAAAAGTGGTGTACAAGAAGAAGGCCATCAGCTTTTCTGTATTTGTGGAAAACGAGGAGGTCAAGGTAAACGGCAATTTTGATGGTGATGAGTTCAAAGGCAAGCTGAGCTATTTTGAGGGTGATTTTGACATCACGGCCAAACGAACAGCAAAATAGCATATCATCTGGAAATTACGAGCCTGGCAGGGCCAGCCCTGTCAGGTATTTTTATGTCCCGAGGGACCTTTCTTCGCCTGAAAAGTTCAGCTCTTTCGGAGCAGAGCCATGGCAATATACTCCCATTCCTCCTCCAAGGACAGTTCCGGCAAAGATTTTCCCGCACTACGGTACCAGTAGGAAGCATTCCCCAGGTCGCCTTCCACACGGTGCAGGTAGGCGTGAACCCAGGATCCGTCTTTGGAAGCTTCAGCTTGCGCTATCCGATGGGCACTGTCCCAATCCCCCGTGGAGTCCAGAAGCAAAGCCTGTAGCAGGGGTGGAATATCGTCCGGAATGGAACCTGCCGCCTTCCAGCTCAGAAATTCTTCAAAACCTATCATGGATCAAAGCTTTTTTACAAAGGTACAAAAGGCTGACCATTGGCCAGCCTTTTTGTCATTTGGAACACCCTGTTGTCATCATCCACCAGGGAGTGTGCCAAAGTCGTTTAGAGTTTATATGGCTCCCGGTACTTATAATGCAACAGGGCTGCTGCCACTCCATCCGGATCGTTCACAAAAGCCTGTGTGGCTGGATCCCACTGGATGGGATACCCCAGCTCACAGGCAATATTGCCCAGGGTGCAAACAGTGCATGAACTATGTCCTATCTCCACGGGAACGATGGGATCCACGCGGTTGCGAACCGCATCGATGAACTGGTCCGTTCAGCATTGATTTGTCGTGGGCGCGAACCGCATCGATGAAATTCTGGTGATGAGAACCTTTGGACTCGTAGGGGACATCGCTGTCGCCCTCATCGGCCTTCGGGGGCATAAATGAATCATCGGAGGCCAGGTAGTGTCCCCTTGAGACTTCAATCCAGCCTTTATCGCCCTGAAACTTCACTCCTTTGGTCATGTCCTCGTTGAAGGGCTCGGAAGTGAGTATCACCCCATTCTGGTATTTGAAGGTCATGAACTCGGTTCCGTCACCTATGGGTG
This sequence comes from uncultured Bacteroidia bacterium, assembly GCA_965364615.1. Classification (GTDB taxonomy): domain Bacteria; phylum Bacteroidota; class Bacteroidia; order Bacteroidales. The sequence continues at coordinate 88 of CBDTYO010000140.1, read as the reverse complement.
CAGCTTCCACCGGCCCACGCGCAGCGCGCGATTGCCCTCGTGGTGGAAGTAGATGTGGTCCCGCTCGATGCTTCCGTCCTTCACGAAC
>CBDTYO010000139.1:0-9714 GCA_965364615.1 uncultured Bacteroidia bacterium | reverse complement strand
TGTGTTGCATGCACCGGATGGGTTTTTTTACCGGCCACCGCTGTACCATGGTCACTTCCTTTTCTTTCCCGGAATGATCGGATATGACGGCGATGGCATCATGGATCCGGTATTTCCCTTTTCCAAGCAGTTTTTCCAGTTTCCAGGTCCCTTCCAGGTCGAAAGGCACCATGATCTTGTGCCGGATATTGTTCTCCTGGACTTCCCCCAGCCAGTCCCCGGCCTGCACCTGGGAACCCTCCCGGGCAAGCGGACTGAAGTCCCACTCCTTCTGGTTGTCCAGTGCGGCGGTATAATCGCCCCGCTTCAGGAAGATGCCGTCCATGGCATCCAGATCGTTCTGGAGACCGTCATAATTTCTGCTCAGGATGCCGGGACCCAGGGAAACCTCCAGCATTTTCCCGGTGAATGTAACCTCCACCCCAGGCTTAAGGCCGCGCGTGCTTTCAAATACCTGCACATAGACCATGGAACCGTCTACCCTGATGACCTCTGCCATCAGGGCGGCCTCCGGATGCTGGATCATGCAGATCTCGTTCTGAAGTACCGGACCGGTGACCTCCACGATCACCAGGTTGGCAATAATTCCTTTCACTTTCCCGGTTGTCATATCGTTGCGTGTTTTAATTAATTAGCTCTTTCATTTTCTTCCGCGATGTCTCGCGGGCCTCTTGGACCATGCCCCGGAGTTTCTCCTCGCCGGCACCCTTTTCCAGCCTGGCCCAGCGGTCAATAAGAAGCAATTTCAGCAGGTAGGCAAGCACCGAATTGACCGTAAATTCGTCGAAGAATACCATTTCTTCGATCATTTTCCACCTGAGCTCATCGTATTTCATTTCCTTTTCGGCCAGTTCGGGCATCTCGGCATAACAGGTGATCTCATAATACATCTCAAAACCGGCACTGGCTGCCAGGGTCACCGAACCGTCTTCGCGCAGGTTTTGCACAAAAGGGGTTTCGCCAGCGATGAATTTCCAGGGATCGGCGGCATGATTGCCCGCTTCGATGTAGGCCAGGAGATTTGCCATGTTGTATTCGAATTGGATATAGTCCTTCAGGAAGTCGTTGCCCTGATCCATGACGTGATCGAAATACAGATCAGCCACTTCCTTTTCCACCTCTACCCGGTCGGGATTGGATTCGGGGGGCGCGAATTGCCCGAGCAGATCCACCATGTATGGAGGGAGGATATCGTCCCCTGGCAGGATGGCGTCAAATTGCGCTGCCTGGTACTGGAAATCTTCCAGGGAATAGGTGGACCCCTCCATCCTTTGAAAGGTGCCGTGTTCAATGAAATCGACCAGGTGTTCATTGTCCAGTCTCAGAAACAGCAGCTTCACCAGCCTCAAGTCTTCGGGGTGCAGGTCCTGTTCAAGCTGCATCCTGAAATCCTTGGGGCTGGTCCAGGCCTTCCTCGAGGCCAGATCCAGTTCCGGCAGTCCGGCTATCAGGCAGTGGTATTTCGTGCTCCCGTTCATCCCTGCTTTCCGAATAGAAACTCCACGGCACGCGGTCTGAAATGCTCCCCGATCAAGGTTTCAAATGCCTCATCCGACATGCTGATCTTGTAGTGGCCGTTGGCGGGATGAATTTCAAACCCTGAGGAGACGGAAGGATCAGATTTCAAGACCAGTCCATTGTTCATCACTTCAAGCATGGACTTCTTCAAATGCTCTTCCGCACTTTCCAGGTGATCTTCAGGAACCAGTACCTTCAGGTCATGATCATCGGAGCAGGCATTCCAGTTCCGGATGGCCGTTTCGAGAAGCCTGTTCATCAAATCCCTGCTGTTCATGTTCTCCGCCAGTGGTTTCTTGATTACTTTGGCCTGGATCAATTCCGTGATCTCCTTTTTCATGCCGGCCAGCGTTCGCTGCATGGAGGTCCGCAACTCGGCCTGCATACGCCGGTTGAGATCTTCAGCCTCATTTTTGGCTCCGGACCTGATTTTTTCAGCTTCTGCCAGGGCATCCTCCCGGATCCGCCCGGCCTCTTTCCTGGCTTCGGAAAGAATGATCTCGGCCTCCTTCTGAGCCTTTTCCAGGCCTTCCCGGTGGATCTTCCGTGTCAGTTCCTCAATCTTATTCTGTGTTTCCATACGTTATAGTTTTTGCCGTTTCCGTTTCCTTTGTTAAGGAATTCACAAAACTATACGTATAACAATCCTGGCCGGTGGGATGCATCCGAAAGCAGATGGGGACTTTTACTGATTTTATATGGGGAAAAACCCTACCATCCCATTTTCGGCATTCCCCGCATACTAAAAAAGGTTCTAACTTTGCCCGAGGATGAAATCCTTGCGCATAGCCCGGTTGCTTTGCTTGTCGCTATTCCTGCTTCACAGTGCACATGTGGAGGGACAGGACATTGAAAAGCTGCCGAATCCGGTCAGTTTGGCGATCCGGGGACATTATGGATTTATCATTCCCCACTCCAGGGCCATTGCCGAGATATCAAATTCAAATCCCTGGGGGATCGAGGCAGATCTTTCGTGGCACCTGATGCGAGAGAGAATCTGGAAACACTGCTATTGCTATCCGCGCACAGGTTTTTCCCTGAATTATTACAATTTCAACTTTCCGGAAGTCCTCGGGCATTCGGTGGCGATATACCCTTATATCGAACCCTTTATCCGGCCACAAAACAAATTCAATGTTTCGTTCCGGTTTGGAATTGGTCCCGCATGGGTCAGCAAGATCTATGATGCAGAGACCAACCCGGACAATTTTTTCTTCAGCTCCCGGCTGAGTTTTATTGTGGTGTTGAATGCTGCCTTGAACTATCGTATCAACAGCAGGCTTTCCACCAGGGCGGCCTTTAACTTCAACCACATTTCAAACGGGGGAATCAGGCAGCCGAACACCGGGATGAATTTCCCCACCGTGAATGCGGGAATTGACTACAGTTTTACCGATGTCAGTTTCCCCTGCAGGACAAAAGATACGGTGCAGTCAAAGCATGCCCGAAAAAGCTGGTGGGATGCCTATGTGCTTGGGACCATGAAAAACGTGGAGGCAGGGGAAAATATGAACTATGCGGTGATCGGTGCCGGCATCTACTATAATTATCGTTCCGGGCGCAATCTGGCGCTGAATGCAGGGATGGAATGGATTTCAGATTTTTCGGAGAAGGAGAGAATTCGCAGGGAGTATCTCAGCGATCCAGGATCGGCACCCGACCACAACCGGGCAGCGGTTCTGCTGGGATTCGACCTGCTGTTCGGTCGTATCACCTTTGTTTACCAATGGGGAATTTACTATTATGCGCCCTACCGGGCAAGGAGCTGGGGCTATCAGCGCTACGGACTGAATCTGAAATTCAAAGAGCGGTTTTACGCAGGCATCAATATCAAGGCCCATGCACACGTAGCCGACCTGATGGATGCCCGCCTGGGCATAGTATTTTAGGTGCTCCCACAAAATAATCATTTTGACTCACCACCATTCCATTCCTTAATGCGTGGTCCTTATCTTCTGGGTCGTTTGCTCGACTGACTGGTTGAATTTTCAGGGGAGCGGCTTCTGGATCGCGTATTCGTGTTGTTCTCAGATCCTGAGCTGACCTTGTTATCGGATCCTGAGCTGACCCTGGTATCGGATCCTGAGCGTACCCTGCTGTCCGAGCCAGTACGGGTCCTGCTGTTGGATTCACTATTGACATTGTTATCAGCTCCATTGGTGGACTTTTTGCCTCCTTCCTGATCATTCTTCTTATTGGGATTGGCGTTGTTCTTATCCCCCTTGTCTTTCTCATTGCTATCCCCCTCACAGGGACTTTTGGGACGGTTGTTCCCGTTTCCTGAGACAGGCGCACCACTGGCAGTGATGCATACCGCCCATTGTCCCATGGAACCTGTATGATTGGTGCTTACAGATACCTGCAATCCGCCTGTAAACAGGTAATACTGTCCCGACCTAAGGACGTACGGACGGCCGTTCACCGTGGCATTGCCTCCTCCGCCAATGGGTTTGAAGAACAGGCTGGAAGCGGAACCGGAATAGCTGAAACTGGAGTTGGCAAGGTGGCTGCGGTTAAAGGTACCGGAAGGAGTGACCAGGCAGAACTCCCAGTCTGAATTCCCCGGATTGATCCTGACTCCACAGGCTGCATCCCCGTTGCTATTGCCGTCCCCGACGCCATCATTGTTCCCGCCGTCATCGTTGTTACCGCCATCATCATCATTGTCCCCTTCATCTCCATCATCGTCTTCTTTGATGATCACCGATTCAGTTTTGGAGTCGGAACCGCAATCATTGTTCACATAGACCAGGACGGAATGCATGCCCGGCGTTAATTTGAACCGGGCCTTCAGTTCACCCCTTTCCGGATTGAACTGAAATCCATTGATGACCTGGCCATCCAGACTCAGGGATATGTTGGCTTTGTTTTTCACGTGGGAGACTATTCCCCTCAATTCATGTGTGGCATCCTCTCGCTGCACTTCCTGAATAGCCATTTCGACCCTGGGCGCGCTGCAGGGTTCTTCCACCACATCCGGGCTGTAATTGATCTTGGCCGAGACCTGATCATCGCCACACTCGTTCACAGCGTTCAGTGAAAGGATGTTGAGGCCGCTGACCAGGGTGAGTGAACTGATAAGCACATGATTGTCCAGGCTGTAAGATATTTCTTTGCCATTTACCGCGAGCCTGAGCTGCTGTTTGCCTGCCACATTCCGGACATCGGCTTTCACCACAAAGTTTTTCTGGTTGGTACTGATCTGGCCCTGGCCAGGATCCAGCAGGGTAATTTTCGGTTCCGGACAGGGCCTGGCCTCCAGAATGAATGTCTGGTCAGCCTGATCCCCGCCTGCTTCATTTTGCGCCTGGACGGATAGTACATTGTTGCCTTCTCTCAGGCCAATGCGGGTAATAACTTCCTTGGTCCTCAGGTTAAAGGAGAAATCCCGGGTGCTTATGCCGTTGATTTTCAGAATGATGTTGTCCTTCGATATCACATTCAATACAGTGGCACGAAGTTCCTGGTTCTGGTCATAGGTTTTAAAGGGATCCGCATTGGGCCTTGTAATGGTAATCTGAGGCGCCCTGGTGCTGGCCACCGGTGCATCCTTTGGAGGTTCACGGGTCGCGGGTACCTGCACATCGGGCTCCCGGTATACAGGCTCCTGATAAACGGGCTCCTGATAAACGGGCTCCTGGTAAACGGGCTCCTGGTATACTGGCTGGTGGTAGACAGGTACAAAATAGGAGGGTGCGTAATAGGTAATGAAGGTCCTCTCCATGGCCACACCGGCATCGTTCCTGGCTGTGATGTCGATGGTGTTGATGCCTTCCGCCAGATGGAGGCCGGCCTTTACCACACCGTTGCCCCCAAAGGAAAAGGTACGGATATTGTTGCCGTTGATGGTCAGGGTGACATCATTGGGGCCCGGCACGTTGAATGTTTCCGCACTCAGGGGAAAAATGTTCTGGTCCACTTCCAGGGGAACGGGCGGATTAATGAACCGGACCATGGGGGTGGCCAGTTCTCCGGGCTCGGTGAAAAGGATGCTAAGCTGGTCCTCAGCACTTCCCGTCTCATTGAATGCCATGATCACCAGGTTGCTGGCCTGCCGGTTCCGCTGGACGCTGGTCCTGACCATTCCGGAAATGGGATAGTACTCAAAAGGAATGGGGACGCCATTCAATGTGAGCTGAATATCTTCTTTGCCGCTCACGTTCTGAACCCTGGCGTTCACATCCATCCCGTCTGCCGATGTAGTGTGCTGGTTGCCAGAGGGGGAGGTAAATTCTGCGGCAGGAGCGGGCAGAACGGCCACTGCGGGATCCAGGGTAATAAGCACCCGGTCTTCTGCACTGGCTGTCTGATTTGTGGCGGTGATCCGGAGGCTGTTTTCTCCGTCGCGCAGCCTGACGTTGGATACGAAGGATCTTGTGTTCACATTGTAGGTAAAGGCATTGACCGGAAATCCGTTCTGATAGAAGCTGACGTCATCAGGCCCGCTGACATTCTCAATGGTGGCACGGATGGTATGGCTTGGGCTGGTGGTGTGCATCGATTCAGTGGACGGATCGGTGATCCGGACCGAAGGAGATGATGAACTGACTGCCACCACACCCATACCGCCTCCGGAGGATGGGGTATAACTATTGCCTGCTCCGGAAGAGTAATAATCTGACCTGGCCCCGTAAGAGCCGCCTCTTCCCAACTGCCACCTGAACCCCAGGCTTACATAATTGTTCCGGTCCCAGCCGGATCCGCTATAGGCCCGGTTGTCGATATCGATGCCCGTAAAACTATTGTACTCTGTCAGGTTAAAATTGGTTTTGAATTCCACACCCAGGGCAAACGACCTGGAAAACTGGTAACCCAGGTACAAGCCAGCGGTGGGCAGGAGCGCAAGCTTGTTGGCTACTTTGGTTTCGAACTTGCGGTCGCTGAGCTCCAGGAGGTCCTGGTAGACCGCTTTGCTGTCCTGGTCTGGATCTATACCACTGAAGTCGTAGAGATTGTCCCCGGCATCGTACAGATCCATGGCGGTGCGCCCATGGGTGAGTCCAATGCCGGCAAAACCACTGACGATGATCCTGGTCCGTTCCCTCAGGCGATTGAGGGTGAGACCAAACTCCACATCGTAGCTGAAAAAGTTGTATCGTATGTTGCTATAGGTGTCATCCGCATTGATCCTGTGGTCATAGGCCCTGTTTTGTCCGCCCAGGAAGCGGAATTTCCAGTCCACGCTCAAAAAGGCATTCTCTCTCTGGTAAATGGGAGTTCCAATGATGAAGTCGGCTCCAAACCCCTTGGAATTGGCCAAATCGGAGGTTTGGTAACTTGCTCCCCCGCCAAAACCGAGGGAGAGGCCTCCCGGACTGGTATAGATGGCCTTTTGAGCCTTGATGTCGTTGGAGGTAAAAAGCGACAAAGCGATCAAACCGAAATAAGCTGCTAATCTTTTCATTGCAAAAGCCTTTAGGCTTTCATACGATAAGCAGCAAGTTTGGTTTGGATTAGATGCAAGAATATCAGGAGTATATGCCCCTCGCATCCTCATTGCACCGGGAGATCTATCGGAGTGATCCCATAAAGGAGGAGCCAGGGAAACTGAAATCCGCATTGCGCTGTGATCTGGCATAAGACTGTGGATATAGTGCAGGGGAATACAAAAAACTATTTGTAGTTTTATGTTCCGGTAGAATGAGAATCAGGGGATTTTGAAACATGTCATCGCATATCTGTTTATCATTTTGGTGTTTTCGAACTGCCAGAGTGATCCGCAAACACGCGATGATGAAATGCCGCTTCTCTACCCTGCACCGGTACCCCTCGCATTTAATCCTGATGCAGGTTATGACCTGAATCCTTTCACAGGAAACAAGGTGCAGGCCCTGATCAATTCATTGGGCGATACCCTGAAAACCGGGGTGCCCTTGCAGGCTGTGGGCAGAACCATTGATCCGGACCTTGTTGCATCGCCCAAAGCCATTCCCGCCGGAATCCCTGAAAGCTCCCCTGTAAGGCTGAATGTACATCCATCTCCCACAGCAATGCCGCAGGTTCCCGTCCAATCAGGATCCTTCATTGGGATGGATCCCGGCCAAAAAGCCCTTTCCCCTGTGCTGGTCAACTCCACTGGCGATACGGTTCCGACAGGCATTCCCCTGCCCATGAGCGGAAGGGCAGGTCCGTGTTTTCAACCCCAACCCACCAGGGCATTGCCCCCCGGCAAGAAAGATATCGCCAACATACATATGAAGTATGTGGATGTGGACCACGGAATGAATTCGTCTCATGTATTGTCACTGTTGGAAGACAGGCACGGAAATATGTGGTTCGGTACGGGTGGGGGAGGAGTGAGCATGTATAACGGCAATGCCTTTGCCCATTTTACCGAAAGGGAGGGCCTTGGAAACAACATTGTCTGGTCCGTCCTGGAAGATGTCCGTGGCAACCTGTGGTTTGCTACCTACGGAGGCGGAGTGAGTAGGTATGACGGGGAAGGCTTCACGCACTTCACTGAAAAAGAAGGCCTGGCTGACAATCATGTGCGGTCCCTGATGGAGGACAGCCAGGGCAATCTGTGGTTTGGATCCTGGCACGGCGGGGCAAGCAGGTATGATGGAGAAACCATTATCCATTTCAGCGAACGGGAAGGATTAAGTAATCTGATCATCCATGCAATGGTGGAGGACAGTCATGGAAATATATGGTTCGGGACCGGGGGGGATGGAGTGATCCTGTTTGATGGCCAAAACTTCACCCGCCTTGCCGAAAAGCAGATTTTGGGAGATGATGAGGTATTATCGATCAAAGAGGATAGTCAGGGCCAACTGTGGTTCGGTACCGGGAGTGAAGGAGTGGTGCGGTATGATGGAGAATCCTTTACGCATTTTACGGAGCAGGAGGGCTTGAGCGGTAACAGGGTGCGGGCCATTCTCGAGGATGGATGGGGCAACCTGTGGTTCGGAACGGAAACGGGTGGCGTTAGTCTTTATGATGGTCAGTCTTTCAGGCATTACACTGAGAAGGAAGGCCTGAGCAACAATGCGGTCAATGCCCTGTTGGAGGATGGACAGGGAAATCTCTGGTTCGCTACAGAGTATGGCGGAGTAAGTATATACCATGAAAGATCCTTCACGCATGTAACCAGGGAGGAGGGACTGAGTGATCCCCGAATCCGGTCCATTTTGGAGGATGGCCTTGGGAATATGTGGTTCGGACCCTGGGACGGAGGGGTGAGTATGTACCGTGACGGAACCATCAGGCATTATTCCGGTAAGGAGGGCTTTTGCAATGATCCTGTCGTGGCGATCTTTGAGGACAGCCGCAGCCATCTGTGGTTCGGGACCTCGGGCAGCGGGGTGATACGGTTTGATGGACATACATTTACGCATTATACTGAAAAAGAGGGCCTTAGCAATGATGATGTCCGGTCTGTTATGGAAGACAGGCACGGAAATATGTGGTTCGGAACATGGGGGGGCGGCGTGACCAGCTACGATGGAGACACCTTCACCCATTTCACCGAAAAAGAGGGATTAAGCAGCAACTTTGTCAGATCCATCCTGGAGGATGGGCAGGGCAAGCTTTGGTTTGGCACATTTGGGGGAGGAGTGAACAGGTTCAGCGGGGATACTGTTGTCTATTATACGGAGAAGGAGGGATTAAGCAACAACAATGTCCTGACTGTATTGGAGGATAGCCGGGGCCGGATATGGTTTGGAACCTATGGCGGAGGGGTGAATATGCTCGCAGGAGGAACGCTCATCCATTACACCGAAAAAGAGGGTTTGAGCAATCATATTGTTCAATCCGTCCTGGAGGACAGCCTGGGCAATTTCTGGGTGAGTACGGAACAGGGGCTGAACCTGATTGTGCCCGAACCTGGGAGTCCTGTGGCTGAAGGAATGCCCCAGATCATATGGAATTTCGGCCTGCAGGATGGTATAAAAGCCATGGACTTCATCCTGAACAGTGCCCTGCTGGATAGCCGGAACCGCATTTGGTGGGGCAGCAGCAAAAGCCTGACCATGCTGGATCTGCGCCATTTTGAAATCCCGGATGAACCACCCCGCATCCAATTGTATCATGTGGTCATCAACGATCAGTTTGCAGATTACAGGCATATGAAGGAGGGAGAGGCTCCGGATCTGGAATTTAGTGGGGTGGACAGGTTTTACAACTGTCCCATTGGCCTGGAGCTTCCCTACAAAAACAACCATCTGACCTTCCATTTTTCTGCCATCGACTGGT
>CBDTYO010000138.1:0-9798 GCA_965364615.1 uncultured Bacteroidia bacterium | reverse complement strand
TTCCAGGTTCCTTCGAGTCCCCACCAGCTGATCACCCCCAGGATCACCATGGGTCCGGCCGTGCGGGCCAGTTCCCCTCCCATCATGTAATAACTCATGCCTTTCCCGGTCCGTTCCCCGGACAGTTGTTTGACGATCACCGGGGTGGGGATGTGCCAGAGGGTGGAGCTGATTCCGGAAAAAAAGAGCAGGACAGCCAGGAACACATAGCCGGGAGCTATTCCGATCAGGCTCATAAAGAAGGCGGTCAGGGCAGGAGAGAAGATCACCATGTGGCGCATGACCGGCCGCTCGGCCACGATCCCGATCAGTGGATTGAACAGGGAGGGAATGCGCTGGATCACGGCCAGCAACCCGACCATCCCATAGGAAATGCCCAGTTTATCAATGATCAGGGGGAGGGCGGGAGCCAGGAAAGAGGTATAACAATCATGCACAAAATGGGTGGCCGAGATGGTCAGTACCTTTCCCCGCTGAAATCCTTCCTTGCTGCGCTTCATCAGCCGGTGATCAGTTGAATGATTAACCGGGTTAATTCGGGGGCTGTCCTTTCAGCTGCTTCGATGACGTCATGGTGGGTCAGTTTCTGTATTTTTCCCGGAACTCCCAGGTCGGTGATCACGGATACGGCAAAAAGACGGATGCCCATCTGGTGGGCCGCAATGGCTTCCGGGACCGTGGACATGCCCACGGCATCTCCGCCGATGAAGCGCATGTACTCATATTCCTTGGGGGTTTCCAGGGTGGGGCCGGTCACACCCACATAACAGCCTTCTCGGATGGGGATCTTGAGTTCGGCCGACAAGCGACGGGCTTTTTGAAGCAGTTCCACATCATAGGTCTGGCTCATGTCGGGGAAACGTGCCCCGAATGCCGGATCGTGCTTTCCGATCAGGGGATTGGGCATGAGACAGATGTGGTCGGTGATTGCCATGATATCGCCGATCTCGAATTCCGGATTCATGCCCCCGGCGGCATTGGAAACCACCAGGGTGTTGATCCCCAGGAATTTCATGACACGTACGGGGAAGATCACCTCTTCCATGGAATATCCTTCATAATAATGGAACCGGCCCTGCATCACCAGCACGCGGGTCTTTCCCAGTTTTCCGGCGATCAGTTTGCCGGCGTGTCCCTCCACCGTGGATACAGGAAAATGGGGAATCGAGCCATAATCGATCTCGCACTCCACCTCCAGGTGATCCACAATCTTTCCCAGTCCGGTTCCCAGGATAATGGCTGTTTCCGGGGCTTCACTGATCTGTTTTCTGATATAGGATACTGCTTCGTTTATTGCTGTGAACATAATCTAAGATTTGTCTGTCAAATTCATCTTTGTCGTTGTTCAGGAACTCCACATGGATCCTCACCGCATGCAAAGCTTCCTGAAGCTCCTGATCCGGATGGTGATCGCGCAAACGCATGGCATCCTTCTCTGTGGTCAGCACCAGGATCTCTTTGCCTCCCCTTTTCAATTTCTGGAAAGCAGCATTGATTTTATCCATGTCTTTGTGGGTATAGGCATGGTGATCGGGGAAAAACAGTTCGCTGATCCGGGTGCTGATGCTGCGTGCATACTGGCGAAGGGACCGGGGCTGGGCAATGCCGGCCACAATCAGCACGCCGGCCACGCGCTCCTTGAACCACGAGGCTTCCCTTTGGGTGGATCCCGCATAGACCGGGACCAGATCACCATAAGCCATCCTGGTGAAATACAGGTGCTGCCCGATGGAAAGTTCCAGCTGATTTACATATTCCCGGAGTTCAATGGGCCTGATCCTTTCCGGCGAACGGGTGACCAGGATGATGTGGGCCCGGTGGCAGTTTTTGGCCGGTTCCCTTAACCTGCCAGCGGGAAGCAGCCTGTCCCTGTGGATGGGACGGTGGTAGTCCATGAGCAGGATGGAAAAGCCCGGTTTGATGGAGCGGTGCTGGTAGGCATCGTCCAGCAGGATGACCTCCACGGGCGGATCCAGCTTCATCAAATTCTCCACCCCCCTCACACGTTTCCGGTCCACCGCTACGGTGATTTCAGGAAAACGCCTCTTGATCTGCAGGGGTTCATCTCCAATCTCAGAGACCCACGAATCGGGTGCGGCCATCCGGAAATCCCGGGTTTTTCGCTTATACCCCCTGCTCAGGGTGGCCACCCTGAATTCCCCTCCGAGCAATGCTGCCAGGTATTCCACATGGGGTGTCTTCCCGGTACCCCCGACTGTGATGTTCCCCACGGATATCAGGGGAACATTGAAAGGGGTCGATTTCAGGATCTCAAGGTCAAACAACCGGTTCCTGATCCACACACCCAGGCCATACATCCATGCAAAAGGCAGCAGGACAATGCTCCCGTATGTTTTAGTGGATTTCAATTTCATAGGGCATGACCGCCTGGATCCCATGCATGTTCCTGATATCCCGGATTCTCCTGTAATGGATATACTCATCCCCCAGTTCACGCCTCAACAGCCTGTCGGTGCGCATCATGGCATTCCCTGTCAGCTGGTTCATGATGGCTGTGAAGGGGTCCTCCAGGGTGGGAAGGGATTGCACGCGGTATTCCTCCAGTCCGGCCATTTCTGCGGCCAACTCAATGGATTTTTCCAATCCGCCATGCATGTCGATCAGGCCCAGCTCCAGGGCATTTGTTCCGGCCCAGACCCTTCCGCCGGCGATGGCATCCACTTCTTCGTAGCTCATTCCGCGGCCTTCAGATACAATGCCGACAAACCTTGTGTAGAAATTATCGATCAGCTTCTGGGCGATGACACGCTCTTCGGCATCCAGCGGATCGAAGGCGCTCAGGATGTCAGCATGCCTGTTGGTTTTGACCACATCGGTGGTAACTCCCAATTTGTCGTTCAACAAGCCCTGCACATTGGGGAACAATCCAAAAACACCAATGGATCCTGTAATGGTGGCCGGACCTGCCAGGATGGTGTCTGCCGGAGCGGCAATGTAGTAGCCCCCTGAAGCAGCCAGGTCACCCATGGAAGCCACCACAGGCTTTTCCTTGGCGGCCAGCATTACTTCCCGGTAGATGATGTCTGAAGCAGATCCGCTGCCTCCTCCGGAATTGATCCGGAACACAATGGCTTTGACAGATTTATCTCTGCGTGCTTTGCGGATGGCCTTGGAGATCCTTTCCGAACCGATGAATCCTTCCGGCGCATTGCCGTCCACGACGCTTCCCATGGCATAAATGACCGCTACTTTGTCCCGGCTGTATTCCTTTTTCTTTGCCGGAGGAACGTTCTTGTAGCTTTTGAGTGAAATGGCTTCCAGGTCATCCTCCTCTTCCACCCCCATTTTTTCTTTCAGCAGGGATAGCATTTCATCGTAATAGATCAATCCGTCCACCATTCCGGTTTCCACCAGGTTTTCAGAATCGATGGTGAGCATATCGTCGGCGATCTGATTCAGCTTCTCCAGAGAAATTCCGCGGCTTTCCGAAATGTCTCCAAGTATTTTATCCCAGACAGCCCCCACATAACTTTCAATCTGCTCCCTGTTCTCCTCGCTCAGGTCCTGCCTCAGGAAAGGCTCCACGGCTCCTTTGTATGAGCCGTGTCTGATTACCTGCATCTCTACGCCGACCTTTTCCAGGGCCTCTTTGTAGAACATCACTTCGGCACTCAGGCCATTAAAAAGGAACATTCCCTCCGGGGTCATAAAGATGCTGTCGGCTGCACTGGCTAGATAATAGGACTTCTGGGTATAGGCATCCGCGTAGGCATATATAAATTTCCCGCTCTTTTTAAAGTCCAGCAGGGCCTCTCTGATTTCTCCCACGGTGGATACACCGGCCGATATGGCACCAAGCCTGAGGAAGATGCCCTCTATGTTCTCATCCGCTTCTGCTTTATCCAGGTCCTTCAGGATCTGGTCGAGTCCCATGATATCGGCATTCATGAAATTGCCGGTAAGAAATTGGGCAAAGGGATCCTCATTGGCACGGTCCGTGATCTGGGCATTGAACTTTACCAGCAAAACGGAGTTCTCCTTGACCTCGGGTGCCTCTTTTGAGGTAGAGGCAGCAATGATTCCCAGGAAAATAAAAAAGACCAACAGGGTCATGATGACCAAACCCACCAGGGTGGCGAGCAGACTGCTCAGGAAATTTTTCATATCTGTGATTTTTTGAAGCGGCAATTTACTAAAAATGTGTCTGATAATAAATATCTTAGTTCGATCTATGACGAAAGAAATATACCTTTCGCTGGGCAGTAACCTGGGAAACAGGGTAAAGCACCTGGAGGAAGCCCGTGGGCATCTGCTGGAACAGGTCGGTACACCGGGTAGAATGTCAGGGATTTATGAATCCGAACCCTGGGGATACTCCAGCGATCACAGGTTTTGCAATTGCTGTATTTCAGTGTTCACCACCCTGGAACCCCTGCCGGTGCTGGAGACCATCCTCCGGATCGAACAGGAGATGGGCAGACAACGGAATTCCTCACGGAACAGCGGTGAGGGATATGCTGACCGGACCATTGATATTGATATCCTCCTGTTTGGCGATTTGCAGTACAATCATCCACGCCTGGTTCTTCCTCATCCGGCACTGGCAGACCGCAGATTTGTGCTGCTTCCCTTATCTGATATTGCTCCCCATATACTGCATCCGGTCCTGGGCATCAACGTGAAGCAAATGCTCCAACTGTGCACCGATGAGGTGGAAGTATGGCCCTATGTGCAGCCAGGGAAATGATCAGGCAAAAGCCGGAGATGCCAGCAGCTAAGAACAGGTCATTCATGAAAGACCTGGCTCAGGCCTTTTTGAAAAATATCCCCTCCCAGAACATATAAAATGCCGTATAGATGACCGACCAGATCACATTGGAGGCAATCAGGTAAAGGAATTTAACCCTGGAATAGTGATAGTATCTGACCACCAGGAAGACCCCCACCGGGATGGATAACAGGAAGGGGGTGGCGAGGGCGATCCCAATCAGGCCATATTGCTTTTTGATCCTGACTATTCTCCGGTTTCTTTTGGTGAATGTTTTTTTTGTCTGCCCCTCCCTTTCAGGGGAATTCCGACCAGGTTTTTTAAAGTTCCGGTTCCACCAGGCAATCAGTTTTTCGGAGAGATAGCCAAAGAAGTAGATCCCGGCGACCCCACCCACATTGGTCCAGAGAATGGTTTCTACGAAGCTGAACTTAAATTGTAAGATGACCAGGGGAAAGGTAGCTGCAAATTTGAACGAACTGAACAATATGGTAAGCAGTATTTCTAGCAAGGGCATGTGTATTAGCTGATCAAACCTTCATCTGCGAAACTAAAATAGGATTTATCCGCAATTATTACATGGTCGAGGAGCTTAATTTCAAGCATCTCGGCGGCCTTTTTCAGTTTCCCGGTGATCTTCACATCGGCCTCACTGGGTTGCATGTTCCCGGAGGGATGGTTGTGGCAGACAATGATGGATGAAGCCAGGTTGTCCAACGCCTTTTTCAGAATAATGCGAGTATCAATGACCGTGCCGGAGAGACCTCCCTGGCTTACCTTGTACCTGCCCAGTACCCGGTTGGCCCGGTTCAGCATCAGCAGCCAGAATTCTTCGTGATCCAGGTCCCCCAGCAGGGGATGAAACAACTTGAATACCGTCTGGCTTGATTTCACAGGGATCTTTTCTGCATGCTGCATCCCGGCCCTCCTTCGGCCGAGTTCCATGGCAGCAAGAAGGGTGATGGCTTTTACCGGGCCCACCCCTTTGATCCTGACCAGTTCACTGATGCTTTGCCGGCCCAGCTCCTGCAGGCTGTTGTCAGCGCCCTTCAGAATGGTCCTTGCCAGCTCCACTGCCGTCTGATTTCTTGTGCCTGAACCAAGCAGGATGGCCAGCAATTCAACATCTGACAGGTATTGGATCCCGTTGGCCATGACTTTTTCCCGGGGGCGTTCCTCCACTGCCCAGGTGGTCAGCGCGTGTGAGATGTAAGTATTCATGATCCTTTTTACCCATTGATGTGCCCGAATGTGCATCATCAGTGTAAAAGGCCTTTCAAAAGGGCGTTGGTTCCGGGGAAGGGCTGGTTGGGGGGGCTAAAAAAAAGGCCCTCCATGAAAGGAAGGCCTTCGATATCATATGATGTAGCCTGACTAGAGGCTGTTTACATGTTTGGCAAGCTTCGATTTGAGGTTGGATGCCTTGTTCTTGTGGATCACATTGTTCTTGGCCAGCTTGTCAAGCATGGAAACAACCTCGGAGTATTGCTCAGTGGCAGCCTCCTTTTCGGTGGTCTCACGTAATTTCTTCACGGCGGTCCTTGCCGTCCTTGCAAAATACTTATTCTTAACACGCTTCGACTCAGTCTGCCTGATCCTCTTCTTCGCTGATAAGTGATGTGCCATATTATCCTGATCAATTAATTTGGGGATGCAAAGATAGTCGTTAATTTGAATGATACAAACAAAATCATGCAAATTTGCACCTCTACTTGCATAGCTTTTTGGTGCTTATCAGGATGGCTGTAATATTGGCCATGGAGATGAGGGCAATGAGGCCCAGTGCCACTCCAAACAGAAGGCCGTGCAGGGAGGGAGAAGTATTCAGGCTCCACTCCTGTGCCATGGTGTGAAACTTACCGGCCAGCAAAGAGGTAATGATCAGTGAAAAAGCCGTAACTGCAGCCATCAACGCCAGCAAAAGCAGGACGTAGGGTTTGCTGATCTCCCTGAAATGAAATCCCAGTTTGTTGAGCCTTCTGATCTTGTCGGACGAACGACTGATCATCAACTGCAGGCTCAGGAGAAATACCAGGAAAGCCAGCCCTATGATGATGGCTGCCACCACCACCAGGAAGCTGATGATGAGCTTCAGAATGATGTTCATGCGGCTGCTTTTCAGCTTTTCCCTGATGGTATCGTAGCCTTTCTCTTCAAGGAACCTGATGATGGACGGATCGGTGGGATCCTTCGACACCACAATCAGCTGTGAGGGATTGCTCTTTTCGAAGTAACCATACTTCTCATTGGCCCATGTCAGGAAGTCAAGGGGGACCAGGATGGAATGGATGCGGTTGCTGAATCCCACGATTTGTCCGTCGTAGTCGTCGTACATGCCCCTTCCCTGCAGGCGGATCCTGAAATTGATCATGGAAAGGACTCCCTTGGGAATCTGGGGGAGCCCCTGACTGGGCGCAAAACCGAAGTTATACAGGTTCAGGTAATCCTGGGGTATGATCACGGGGATCTTTCCCTCTTCCTCATCCCAAACCCACTGTTCGGATTTCACATCAATGAATTCGTCGGGAATGGCCTCGAAGAAAAGTTCGGTGTAGAAATCAGGAAATCTTTCGTTTTCTGTATAGCCGCTCACCGGAAATTCGTTGGACAGAAATGGTGCTACCTGATCTGCGAAGTCTTGCTGGCTGATTTCCTCTATCTCTTCCTGGCTAAAACCAGCCCTGGACAAACCCAGGGTCTGACCAAGATTTACCTGCTTGTTGATCACGATGTATTCCGGATCGAGCAGATCGCGGTTTTCAGAGAGCACTGACTTGATATCGATGTAAAATTGTATCCCCGACAGCAGCAGTACAAATCCAGCCAGGGTACCCAGGAAAGCAAACAACAGGTGGGTCCGGCTATGGTCTTTCCACAATATCTGGTAAAGGAGTTTCATAAGTTTAGCTTTACGTCGATATCGGGCAAGGCTGTTTCATTCAGTGAAGTAAGCACCAGTCCGGCTTTGCGGTCGTCACATTCCTGCCGGATCAAGTGGTATGCTTTGAGGGTGTTCTCTTTGTCCATGTGACTGAAGCATTCATCTGCCAGCAGGAAATCGAAGGGCTGAACCAGTGCACGTATGATGGCTACCCGTTGTTGTTGTCCAAAGGAAAGAATCCCTGCTTTGCGATGGAGGTAGGGTTCCATGTCCATGGCTTGGGCAAGTTCAACGATCCTCTGGCGGGTTACGTGGTCCGTGATCCTGTTCTTAAGCTGGATGTTCTCCTGGGCCGTCAGGTCATCGAACAACTCGAGTCCCTGAAATATAAATGAGAGCTTCGTCTTTCTGAGGACCGACCAATCTTTCCAGCCAAAGGAGTTGATGTTGCGGTTGTCCAGGAAGACCTCCCCGCGGTAGTCTTTGCGAATTCCGTACATCACAGACAGCAGACTGGTTTTGCCCCGCCCGGAAGCTGCCTCCACCACATAGGCCTTCCCCTGTTCCAGCAAGAGGGATTCAGCCTCCCATACTTCGGAACCTTCAGTATCCTGCTCCAGCAGGGGAAGCGGAATCATTTTTTCAAACCTGAAGATCATCTGCTGCCGTTCAGAACCCTCTTGGTTTATTGGGGCTTATCCAGTACTTTCAGAATGGTGTACAGGCTGTTTTCTGATGGACTGCTGGTTTTCACCACCATTTTGCTCTCATAGTTGCCGGCCGAAATCCCCAGGTAATCAAAGGGGTCGGTGAGCCTTCTCACCCACTGGGTTCTTTCCTGATTCTGATTGAGCATGCTTTTCACGATCCCCGGATAATCTTCTATGTCAAGATCCAGAAACATTCCCATCGAACCTGTGGCGAACTCGCTGAATTTTGAATCCGCCAGGGAATTCTCCAGGGTGCCGTCCTTGACCGCGTCTTTGTATCCTTTCACGTTGGTCACCACCAAAATATCATTGACAATGCCACTGTAGATTTCATTGCCCTGGATATTGATGGTAAAAAAATCACCTTCCTCTTCCAAAGGCATCATCGATCCTACGGTTTCCATCAATCTTTCCTGAAGGGCCTCGCCATTGACACCCACACCCACAAACAGTTCCACCGGGATCATGGCCTCGGAATCCAGTGCGTTGATGGTGATGGCAAAATCGCCTGAGATGGATGCAAGCAGATCCTCGATATCCATGCCCACGGCCATTTCCACTTTGTTGCTTACCGTATCGAGTTCAGGCACAGAAAATTTCTTGACCAGCTCCTGTACCTTGTCAAGGTCCATGGATCCGGCCATCGCCACAAGCAGGTTTTCGCCCGGTGCCAGGTTCAACATTTTGCTATTCAATTCAGGCTTCATGACCAGGAACTCCTCGATGTTTTTCTCGACCTCCTCGCTGAAGTGGGTCTCTCCATTGATATTCATCATACCGTTGGCAAAATCCACATATACCTGGGCATAGTTGTGGTACAGCGACATGGGGAATTCAGGCATTTTTTCTCCCATCATTTTCTCCACCACGGCAAACATGTCATTGGAAGATATCCAGAGGTTCAGATCTTTCATTTTTCCCTGGAAATCCTTGAAATCAACAATGCTTGTGATGGACTCCTCCCTGACGGGACTAAACATGCGATCGAGACTTTCGATGAAGTAGGAGACCTCAAGTTCATTCCCATCGGGCGAACCCAAGGCGATCATCTGCTTGTCATTCCATCCGATGACTCCTCCTGCGTCAGGCTGAATCCAGGTGTAAATGTCATTGATCTGATACTGCTCACTGATTTCTTCATCAATCTTGGAAAGGGTATTTTCAAACTTCTTTACATCCTTCATGCCACTGACCACTCCAATGACCGGGGCCTGCTCTTCCATCTTGACAAAAACATAGGAATACTCATCCATCATCAGCCCGGTACTCAGGGGATCCTCCAGGATCTGCCCCCAGATTTCATCTTTCACCCGTTCCTTGAGGGAGGCAAAGGTGTTGATCTTGCTCTTGGTGTGAAGTTGTAAGGGGTGCATCGACACCACGGCGATGGCATGCGACCGGCGCATCTCGGCGACCTTCAAGGATCTGCCCGGCGGGCAGGTGACCGCCTGGCAGCTGCCGGCGGTGGCGCAGTCGAC
>CBDTYO010000137.1:0-9859 GCA_965364615.1 uncultured Bacteroidia bacterium | reverse complement strand
GAAATGACCACATTAAGCCCCAAATCGAATCCTGCCTTTGAGCACTGCGATACCCTTTTTCTGATGGCTTTCGAAAACGGGAGAGCTGTGGGAAGGATTGCCGGGATCATCAACCACCGTTATATAGAACAGTGGAAAAAAAAGGATGCCCGCTTTTGCTGGTACGATACCATCGATGATCCGGAAGTCAGCAGGAAACTTTTTGAAAGAATTGAAAAGTGGGCAGCCGATAAGGGGATGGAAAGGGTGGTGGGTCCCATGGGCATGACCACCTTTGAGAGACAGGGGATCCTGGTCAGCGGATTTGAGGAGATGCCCACCTTTGCCGGCTGCTACAACTATCCTTATTATGCGGATCACCTGAAGCAGTTGGGATTTGACCGGGAAATTCAATACGTGGAATATGAACTGGTGGTTCCCAGGGAAGTTCCCCCAAAGGTTGTGAAGATCAGCAAGCTGATCCAGGAAAGGTACGGATTGCATATTGTGGAAGCCAAAAAAACCAGGGATATGCTTCCCTATGCCTCCCAGGTATTCAGGGTGATCAACGCCAGCTACAAACCCCTGTATGGCTTTACCACACTCACAGAAAAACAGATTACCTATTTTGTCAAAAGGTTCTTCAGTTTCATCAAACCCGAATACGTCTCGGCCGTGGTGGACAAGCAGGACCAGGTATTGGGCTTTCAAATCTCCATGCCCTCCATGTCAAAGGCCCTGCAGAAAGCCAAGGGACGCTTATTTCCCTTTGGATGGTACTACCTGCGCAAGGCCATCCGAAAACCTGAACGCCTGGATACACTGCTTACCGGCGTGCTTCCCGAATACCAGCAAAGGGGAATCAATGCGGTATTCATGACCCACCTTACACAAGCTGCCATCAACAACGGGATCAAGTATGCCGAATCCAACGGAGAGCTGGCGGAAAACATCAAGGTGCAGAATACCTGGCGCTATTTTGATCGCAGGCAGCACCGGCGTTCCCAGATCTTTGCCAGGATCATTTCCTGAAACTCTCCTGCCGAAGGATTTATTGATGAAAGGGATCCCCGGCGGCAATGAAATGCACCGGGACTTCGCTGATGAACGAACGCATCCAGGTGGCACAGTATTCCATTCCTGCCTCTTCCGAAACCGTGTGTCCGAGAATGATCATGGATTTGGGCAATCCGGCCTGGCTGGCATCATGAACATAGGCCAGTGACTCCCATTCGGGTGCCTCTCCAATGACCACCAGGTTGATCTCCTCCTTCTGTAGCAGGCGGATGTGCCGGCCCGATCCCGGGGCACCGGCACTGAAAGCTGCCTTATCAATTACCAGCTCAGGGTCACCAATCACCCTGATGATGGCCTCGGGAAAGATCTTCTTCAAATGCTCCGTCACTTCACCCAGGGTTGATCCTTTTAAATCAAAGAGGTTCTTTTGCCCCTCCACCAGATAGGGTTTCCATTGAAGTTTATCTATCATCCCCACATAAATACCATCAGGCCTGGTCCGGTGCCAGTGATCGTGGAACCTGAACACCACCAGCTGGTTTTCTTCAATGATGGCCTGCTTGGCTGCATAAACCGCGTCGTCTTCCAGCAGGTCTTTTGTGTCATAGTGGTTGTAGTAGGTAGGCTCATGGGTAATCACGAGGTTGCAACCCATCGATGCAGCCCGCTCCAACACATCCACCGTGGCCATAAAAGTACAGGCCACTCCGGTGATCTCCTGCTCCGGAATGCCTGCCTTGAAGGTATCCACTGTTTCTTCGGCCCATGGGCACGTCAGTTGGGATTTCATTCGCTCGACCACCTCTGCAGCAGTCAGAGGAGCTTCCTCATTATTCCAGGAAATAGTTGGTGTAAAAGCCAGCATCAGGCAGGTCGCAATTATCAGATTCATGTCTTTGGTTTTTAGTCTGTGAGTAAAAAATCATAGCTTGAATTGTACTCGGGGTGCCCTTCCACCTCAAGCAGGAGGGTGAAACCCTCCGATCTCCAGGGAGGAAGTTCCACCTGCAGCCGGGGGCCTTCAAGGTTGGTGTTGGGAGCTGCCCCTTCAAATACCCAGCTATCCAACTCCAGGTGTTTATTCCCGGAAACAAGAATGGCCTTAACCTCGCCTCCTTCCAGGACTTCATATACATCGTTCAGGATCCAAAGCTGGGTGGAGAAGTCCTCCCCCCTGCGCCAGACGAGTTTGGTGTTGCGGGCACTTACCAGCACGGGCCGGCAAGCATCCCTGACTGCATAGAAAGCTGGTTTGGGCCAGTTGGGCCAATTGATAATGCTGTTGTTGGCTGCTGTGGGCCATGGTTCATTGAAACACCAATTGAGGGCCATGGAGCAATAGGGCTTTTGCCGCCTGGCTTCTTCATAGATGGCCTTATACCCTTCACTCTGCAACATTTGTCCGCGCTCCACCAGTGTCTCGAGCCGATTTGACTTTCCAAAATAGTTTTCGAGCATCTCCGGCATCAGCCAGGTATCCCCTACCCAGGCATTGAAGGCATGGTGACTCTCCCAGGATCCTCCTTTTTGCGGGGGCCACAACTCCTCCTCCGGAATTATGGCTTCCAGGATCTCTGGCCGGGACGGGGAAGGCATTCCGAACTCGGTATAGGCTGTATGGTGCGACCGGTTCATCAGTGAATAGACTTCTTCACCGGTGCCGGGATCACGGAACACATAATGCCCGTGGGCCATTCCAAAAAGGGGAGAAGTACTGATAAACGGGGTCATGGGATCCAACTCCAGGCAGAGTTTGTTCAGGGTCCGGATGGCCAGGGACTGATCTGTCATGCCGCTCCAGGCATTGAATAATTCATTCCCTCCCGACCACAGGGCCAGTGAGGGATGCTGGCTGACCCGCCTGATGATCGATGCCGCTTCCTGTTCCAATACGGCCAGATACTCCGGATCATCTTCGTAGTTGTTGCAGGCCAGAGGGAACTCCTGCCACACAAGGATCCCCTTCTGATCGCAAAGATCGTGGAAGGATTCCTTGTTCACAATCCCCCCACCCCAAACCCTGAGCATATTGAAGTTGGCTTCCCGGGCACGGTCGATAAGTTCGGCATAGCGCAGGGGACTGATCATCCCCGGAAAGATCTCCGGATTTACCCAATTGGTCCCCTTACAGAATATTTTCTTTCCGTTGATCTCCAACTGGATGGGAACCACGCTCCGGCTTTTGGGAAAGCCATCTGGTTCAGACCAGCCGCCCTCATTCATCACCAGCCTGACCCTTCTGAAACCCATGCGGCCCTCAAGGGTCTGCAGCAAATTTCCGTATGCATCAGTGAGTGTAAGGCTGTAGGTATACAGATAGGGATCTCCATGGTCGTGTGGCCACCACAATTCCGGATGGGACAGTTCGGAATACAATACTCCACGGTTGCGGTAAGGGGTGAGAAATCCAATCTCAGCCAGATCTCCCAGAGAATCCCTCAGCTTCCAGTCCATCCGGCATCCATCCAGTTCCCTGCCCGAGGCTTCCACCCTGATAAACGCCTTCTGGAGATCGTCAGATAAGGAGTATTGGATGCTGATATCTTCCACATGCGAGGCTGGGAGGATCTCCAGCCAGGCCTCATCCCAAATACCGCTGGGAACCAACCTGGGGTGCCAGTCCCAGCCATAGGATACAGCAGGTTTGAAAGAAGCTGCTGCCTGAGAACGATCCAAGGACCGGGTGTGCTTTTTAGGGATGGGGAATATTTTGATCCGGAGCTCATTCTGTACCTGAAGGGAAGAGGTCAGATCGAGGCGGACCGGAGTAAACATGCCCTCCTGCTCATGCACAACCTTTCCGTTAAAAAGGATCTCAAACTGATAATCAATGCCCAGGCAATGAAAAATGAGCCTCTGCCCGTTTTCCAGCGTGGGTCTGATGAATTGGGCCACATATTCGAATTCCCGGTCCTCCATCCATAGATAGTCTTTCCAGTTCTCGGCATAATAGTAAGGCCCGTAGGATTCAGCCCGGGCCACATCCAGCTGGACCGCACCGGGGACAGTGGCTTCCACCACCCGCAGGTCCTTCGGATCCTCCTTGGAACCATAGAGCAGGGACCATTGCAGTACGGGAGCATCCTGGGCAACCAGGGAGCCGCAGACCAGGGAAGCAAATAGAAAGAAGAATTTTCTGTGCATCGTTTCAGTGTTAAGCGGTGGAACGGGGCAAGAGTTTCCGGAAAAGCAGCAGCAACATCATTACACTGGTGAGGGAGAGCACCCCAAATACAATGGCCACCGTATGGTCCTCACTGATCCCCCGTACCAAAAGCATCAGCACCATGGCCGCCAGCGCAAGGGTCAGGAGTACCATGAATACCAGTGAAATGGTAGCCACGATGAATCCCACCCCTCGTCTGCGCCAGATCAATGCCGAACCAATGAGGAGCGCAGGCAGGGCAAACACCAGGTCGACCACATGGACCGGATTGACCAGCAGATTGTACCCTGATACGTCCTTGGGGATTTCATCCTGAAGGATGGCGGGGACCACCGATTTCAGCCAGAGAAAATAAAAAACAAGGGCCACAAGAGCCAGGTATACAGAAATCAGCTTCACAGGAGCCTGCCCAAACCAGCTTTCCACCTTCTGCCGTTTCAGGTCCGAAAAAACCAGGATAAAGGCGTAGAGCGATACACCAAGGGTCATACAATACAGGAGAAACAGCTGGTTGAAGTAGATCCCGAAACAGTAGATCACAAAAGAATACATGATGTAGGCCAGGGTACCCGCATACAAAAGGGCCGCTTTACGGTTTCCACGCGTGGCCAGGAAGAATGTCACCAGCAGCAGGGGCACGCCCACAAACAGGTCCACCAGGTCCTGTCCGGCCCCCTGGGCCGCCAGGGAAACATGGTCCCTTTCATAGGTGTCCGGAAAAAACCCGCCTGCTACAGAAACAATGCTCAAAGACAGGGCCAACAGAAGGGTCAGGATCCTGAGTGTTCTGAGATGTGTGAATTCCATGAAACATATTTATGGAACCTGAATGTACAAAAATTCTACAGAATCATCCACCATGGCAGTGCTTTCATGCTTACTCAGGCACCTTCATGTTAAAGACCAGCTTCAGGGTGAAGATCATGCCATCCTTGAAGGTGGCATTTTTGGCTGTACGGTTATCACCAAAAGCCACCAGGGGGATGGCAAAATCCACTTTCTCATCGCCTGAGTACTGCTTATAATTTCGGCCGAAAGTACGGCCCACCATGCCTTCCACATATAGTTTGCCGAATAAGCGCTGCCGGGCAAAAAGGGAAAGATCGATGCTCTGCCTCTCCATGTAATCGCCTGCATAATCCGCATCACCCAGGTAATAGGTGGTAATCAGTCCAAAATGATTGAATCCCACATCCAGTCCCTCGCTCACCCGGTAATGCACCTTGGCAGTCACAGGCAGCATGCCCTCAATGAACCACCTTTCAGAAGCCTGCCAGTTCAGCAGGAACAGGGGCACAAAATAGGGACCGAATAATTCCTGGTTGTACATCCCCCCAAGGCCCCATATAAATTCCTCGGAACTGGCTTTTTCATAGGATACCAACCCTCCCCACTGAAAACTGTTCCTATCCAGGTTCTTGAAATCAGACATCAGCCTGGGGGCGATCAGCAACTGCAGTTTTCCTGCCTCTCCCACCCGCTGTACAATCCCGGTTCGCAGAATAATGCCGTTCACATCGATGGGGCTGGCAATCCCATCGTACTGAATTGCATCGTCCTCCACATGGAAATAAAAGTGGTTTACATTGATGGCAAAGGTGGTACGGGGAGCCAGTTTGAATCCGGCTGTAAGGGAATTGAGCATCCCGCTTTCGGTGAATTTCGCCGGAGGGATGCCCAGCCAATCCCCTTTGTATCCGGTGGGCAGCGCGAGACGCCCGGACAGGGAGAGGATGTCTTTGGTGCCCATTTCCTGAGCCTGAAGGATCAGGCCAGGGACCAGGACCCAAAATAATAATAGGCTGGTTGATTTGAAGAAGGCTTTCATTGGGATCGGCGTTTGGTGGAATCTTTAAAAATAAGCCAAAAATCCACACCAGACAACTGCTCGATGGGATCCTGCTACCTCAGCCTTTCCTGGGCCTTTCGCAGGGCATAGAGCACAAAATTCCTGGGCAGGAACCTGGGCAGGAGGGA
Organism: uncultured Bacteroidia bacterium; assembly: GCA_965364615.1. GTDB lineage: Bacteria > Bacteroidota > Bacteroidia > Bacteroidales. The sequence continues at coordinate 3,720 of CBDTYO010000137.1, read as the reverse complement.
CATCACCTGGTTGGTGAAACCCGGGATGACCCTGATTTTTCCCTTTCGCATGCCCTTAAGGGCCTTTTTTGCCACCTGTTCCACCGTGGTATTGGCCACCTTTTCCTGTCTTTCGGCCGATCCGGAATTCCTGGCAGCCGTGCGGGCGAAATTGGTGTTGAACAAGCCGGGAAGCAGGACCGTCAGGCTGACACCGGTTCCCTTCAGTTCGTTGGCTACCGCTTCCGAAAAATACAACATATAGCCTTTGGAGGCGTAATAAAGCGACATGGTCGGGCTGGGCTGAAAGGCAGCCAGGGAGGCCACGTTCAGCACCCGTCCCGAGCCCCGTTGGACCATCTTTTTCAGGATTAGTTTGGTGAGATGGGTCAGGTTCAGCACATGCAACTGCAGCATGGCCTCTTCAATTTCCCAGTCGGTGCGGATGAAGTGCCCGTAAAGGCCAAATCCGGCATTGTTGATCAGTACATCAAACTCCCGTTCTGCTATGGCATCGTATAGCTCTGCAGCGGCCCGGTTCCTTCCCAGATCCTTGACCAGGGTCAAGATGCCGGCGCCGGATGATTGACGAAGCTCGCCGGCGGAGTGCTCAAGGCCTTCCTGGTTTTTGTCCACCATCACCAGGTCATGGCCGTCGGCTGCCAGGAGCCTGCAGAACTCAAAGCCCAGTCCGGATGCAGCGCCGGTGATCAAAGCAAGTTTTCGGGTCATAAAAATTGAAAGGTAAGCACTATATTTATGTCAGACAATTTTTCCCCGCATGAGCTTGCATCGTTTTCTTCTGCTTCTGCTGATCTTTTGCCTCTCCGGCTGTGATCCCCAAAGAGATAAGCTCCTGATCGGAGCGAAGATCTATGAGCATTCCGGATCCTACGCCACCCTGTTCAGGCAATGGAACGATATGGGCATCAACACCGGGTTCTGCAGCCAGGACCTGATTGCTGACAACGAGTTTATGGAACAGGCGCGCGAGCATGGAATTTCCACCTACCTCATCTTCCCAGTCTTTTTCAATCCGGAAGCCCTGGCCCTGTCCCCGGACCTGGCCGCCATCAAACAGGATGGTTCTGCTGCCGCTGAAGAGTGGGTGGAATTTGTCTGCCCGTCCCGGGAAGACTACCGGCGGCAGGTGGTGGAAAAAGCACGACAGCTGGTACGTGCACACCATCCGGATGGGATCAGCATCGATTTTATCCGCCACTTTGTCTACTGGGAAAAGGTCTATCCCGACCGCGATCCGTCCTCGCTGCCAGTCTCCTGCTTCGATTCGGTGTGCCTGGAGCATTTTAAAGCCGAAACCGGGATCCAGGTGGCTCCCCACCTGGAAAACACCGTTGATATGGCAGCATGGATCCTGGATTTCTACCAGGAGGACTGGACCACATGGCGATGCGGACTGATCACCTCCATGGTAAGAGAGATTGTGCAGGCCGTCAGGGAAGTGGAGCCCGGCATCCAGGTGAATATCCACCTGGTTCCCTGGGCAGAGAGGGATTTTGACGGGGGCCTCAAAAGGGTGGCCGGCCAGGACATAAAGGCCCTGTCGTCATATTCCGACCTGCTCTCGCCCATGACCTATGCCCACATGGTCAAGCAGTCACCGGCATGGGTGCATCACATCACGGAAGAAATGGCTGGAATGAGCTCTCTGCCTGTGATACCCAGCATCCAGGTAGGCTTGGCCTACCTGGACAATGGATATGGATTGGACGAATTCAGAGAGACTGTGGAACAGGCTCTATTGGCCCCTTCTGGAGGGTTGATCCTCTGGTCCTGGGAACGATTGGCGGCTGAACCTGAAAAGGCAGAACTGTTCAGGGAGATTCTCAGGGAACGTTGAGCGATCTGTCCTAGGCCGCTGTCCAGGAGCCGGACATCAGCTCTTCACCTCCCGAATAATACACCCAGGTCCCGTTTCCAAGGGCATCCCACTCCATCTCATACACCAGGTATCCCATGAGCCAGTATTCAATATAACCCGATCCATCATCATTGACCACCACTTCGTAGCTTAGGTAATATTCCTCCACCCCATCTTCGGCATCCCAGGTCATGGTGAAGTGGTAGTTGCCAGACGCATCCAGGGTCCAGGTGTAGGTCCAGAAAATATCTTCATATTCGACGGATCCGTACACGGCGGTGGTCCAGTTGAAATTATACTTTACCTCCCCTCCGGATCCATCCTTGTATTCCCAGGCCTGAATGTAGGGATACCTTGTTCCTCCGTCCACCTGGATCTCCATGGTCCAGTAGTGTTTCGAGGCATCCTCACTGTAGGTCCAGTAGAAAGTATAGGCATAGCCCTGGGCAGTGACACTCCACCTCCAGGTGCCGCTGGAGGATTTTTTGGCCACTTTTTCTGCCCCCGAAGGAACATCCATGTTATCGATGAATTGCGACATATCCAGCGCATCTTCTATCATGGATATGCACTCTTCTGCGTGTTCATCGGTGGAATTCAGGAGTCCGGCCGGAAGCTTATCCAGCACTTCCTGTTCATCGAAGGTCAACTTCTGAAACTCGGGATTGACTACCTCATCCTTTCCGCAGCCAAACAGGATCAAAGAGATCATAAGAATCCCGGCAAGTCCTTTTACATGCATTTTTGCTTTCATCTCCACTTCATTTAGGTTTATATTAAACATCTGATTTTTAATTCTTTGATATATACTCAAAGGTAGGGGATAATCATTTGTATGTCAAGCATGCCCCCCTCCCATGTTCATGTTAAATTACATCTTCTGACCATGCTTTGACAATAATTCATACTTTTAACATGTAAACCCAAAACTCCATGAAAAAGATCCTGATTTTCTCATTCCTGACCCTTGCGTTGGTCTCCTGTCAGGTCGCCCTGGAACAGGAAAACGAAGCTCCGCTGATTACCAAAAATCAGTTAACCCTGGACTCCGATATCATGACCCCTGAAGTACTCTGGTCCTTTGGTCGACTGGGTGATGTGCAAGTCTCTCCCGACGGAGAAATAATCCTTTATGGTGTCAGCTACTACAGCATTGAGCAGAATCGCAGCAACCGGGAGCTCTTTGTGATGAACGCCGATGGATCCGGGAAGGTGCAACTGACCGAAACTCCCCAGAATGAATTTAATGCCGTGTGGCACCCCGATGGGAGCCGGATTGTTTACCTTTCCTCTGCTTCCGGTGAGGTACAGGCCTGGACCATGAATGGGGATGGAAGCGAAAAGAATCAAATCTCCCATATTGAAGGAGGCATTAGCGGACTGGCCTTCTCGCCCGATGGCAGCAAGGTGCTCTACCTGCAGGAAGTGCAGGTAGACAAGACCACATCGGACCTCCATCCCGACCTGCAAAAGGCAGATGGCAGGGTAATCAATGACCTCATGTACCGACACTGGGATACCTGGGAGGATGGTGCCTACAGCCATATTTTCGTGGCTGATTTTGATGATGGTTTTGATGCCGGGACCGACCTGATGCCGGGAGAGCCTTACGACTCTCCGATGAAACCCTTCGGGGGCCTGGAAGAAGTGGCATGGACCCCGGACGGAAAAGGCATTGCCTATACCTGCAAAAAGCTGAGCGGCCTGGACTATACCTTCACCCTATGCGAAACCACCACATAGGGGCGGGGCGTGTTATTCGATCTCTACATCTGATCGAATCCTAGTGCCTGCTCAGTTGTTATACACAGCAAGTCTATGAGTCTCTACAGGGCAGGCCTGAAGTTGGCCTTCTTCCT
>CBDTYO010000136.1:0-9892 GCA_965364615.1 uncultured Bacteroidia bacterium | reverse complement strand
ATACACACAATACACACAATACACATAATACACATAATATACATCCAATACAGCTAAAAACCGGGAACATGAAAAAGTCATTGATTCTTATACTGGCCATGATCAGCGCCGGCGCTGCTGCCCAGGAAAACCTGGGCTACCAGACGCCATCCAAAGAGATCCTCGAACTGGTGGACGTCCCCCTGGCCCCTTCGGTCCGCATGGACAACAACAAGGAGTACATGGTGTTCCTTTACAGGGATGCCTTCAAAACCATTGCCGAACTTTCCAAAGAAGAATTGCGCCTGGGCGGACTTCGAATCGATCCTGCCACCAACATCGGAAGCCGGACACGTTATTACAACAACATAGAGATCGGGAATATGTCTGAGGGGACCACCCATACCCGGGCCGTATCCGGACTGCCGGAAGTGCCCTTAATGGCCAACTTCAGCTGGTCGCCCGACCAACAGAAAATGGCTTTTACCCAAACCACAGATGAGGGGGTGGAGGTATGGGTTCTCCATATTCCGTCGGCCACTGCCCGGAAGCTGACCGAGGCCAGGGCCAATGCCAATATGGGGGATGTGATCAACTGGTTTGAGGACAGCGAGTCCATCCTGGTGAAGATGATCTCTGCTGACAGAAAGCCACTCATCGATACCAAGAAGGCGGTCCCCACCGGGCCCACCATTTCTGTGGCGGATGGGAAAAAGGCCCAGAACCGGACCTACCAGGACCTGCTGCAGAATCCCAACGACGAGCACAATTTCGAACAACTGGCCCTTTCGGAAATTCACAAGGTGCACCTGGACGGAAGCAGTGAACCCTGGCTGGGAAGCGCCATGTATTCGGGGATCTCATTTTCTCCTGACGGGAACTATGTCATGGTCAACACCGTCGAAAAACCCTTCTCCTACCTGGTGCCCTATTACCGCTTTCCTTCCGTGACCACCATATATTCCAGTGAGGCAGAAAAAGTGGAGACCGTGCTGGAGGTCCCCCTCATCGAGGACCTGCCCAAAGGCTTTATGGCCGTCCGCAAAGGGAGAAGAGACATGAACTGGCGAAGCGACCGGCCCGCCACCCTGGTTTTCGCAGAAGCGCTGGATGGAGGGGATCCGGCCATGGAGGTGGAGTACCGCGACCAGGTGTACGAACTGGAGGCTCCTTTCAATGGCCCACCCAGGGCCCTGCTGAAGACCCTCAACCGATATGGGGGCATCACCTGGGGAGATGAGCAGGCAGCCATTGCCTACGACAGTTGGTGGAACACCAGGAATTCCAAAACCTATCTTTTCAATCCTTCAGATCCTTCCAGCGACCCGGTGGTCCTGTTCGATCTGAACTACCAGGACCGTTACAGCGATCCGGGAAATTTCGTCACCGAACGAAATGAATACGGCTCCTATGTACTGAGCCTGAACAAAGACAAGGCCTACCTCATTGGCAGCGGATATACCCCGGAGGGGCAATTTCCCTTCCTGGACCAGATGAACCTGAAAAAACAGGAGACCAGGCGCCTTTACCAGAGTGAATATACCGACAAGCTTGAAACCCTTTCGGACTATGACGTGAAGAAAAACAGGCTCCTGGTGAGCATCCAGTCGCCCACCGAATACCCCAACTACTATTTCAGGGACCTGAAAAACAAGAAGCTCACCCAGCTCACTGCCTTTGAAAATCCCTTCAGGAGCCTCCAGGACGTTCACAAGGAGGTGATTACCTATCAGCGGGACGACGGACTGGAACTATCCGGCACCCTGTACCTTCCGGCAGGCTATGATCGGGAGCGCAGGGAAAAAGCCCCCATGATCCTCTGGGCCTATCCCCGGGAATACAAGGACAAAGCCAGCGCCGGCCAGACCACCGCCAATCCCAACCGCTTTACCGCCCCCAATTACGGTTCCCCCATTTACTGGGTCACCAAAGGGTATGTGGTGCTGGATGGGGCCGCCTTTCCTATTGCGGGGGAAGGAGACGAGGAACCCAACGACTCCTTCCGTAAGCAACTGGTGGCCAATGCCAAAGCAGCCATTGATGCGGTAGACGCCCTTGGGTATATCGACCGGAACAAGGTGGCCGTGGGAGGACACAGCTACGGGGCCTTCATGGTGGCCAACCTGCTTTCCCACTCGGATTTGTTTGCGGCCGGCATAGCCAGGAGCGGGGCATATAACCGGACCCTGACTCCTTTTGGCTTTCAGAGCGAGGAACGCTCCTACTGGGAGGCCCCCGAGGTCTACTACACCATGTCGCCGTTCATGCATGCCGACAAGATGAAGACCCCCTTGTTGCTGATTCATGGTGAGGCAGACAATAATTCGGGCACCTATCCCTTGCAGAGCACCCGGTATTTCAATGCATTGAAAGGGCTGGGAGCCACCGTCAGGCTGGTGATGCTTCCCAAGGAGAGCCATGGGTATGCGGCCAGGGAAAGCATCCTGCATATGCTCTGGGAGCAGGACCAGTGGCTGGAGAAGTACGTGAAATAGAGTTTGCTTTGATGGCAGGTATAAATTGGCGTAGGGTATGAAAAGATCACTTCTGCCGGGTATCTTCTTGTTCTGTGCACTCGTGCCCTCTATGGCTCAAAGGGGGACCGAAGTGCTGGCCCAAGGACTGATCCAGGTGCATGACCTGTTCAATGCCTCTGATCATCCGGCTGTCGCCTGCTACCGGATTCCTGCCATGGTAACTGCCACCAATGGCGACCTGTTGGTGGCCATGGACGAGCGCGTCCCTTCCTGCCTGGATCTCAGGGGAAGCAGGGACATCAACATAGTGATCCGCAGAAGCCAGGACCATGGCCACAGCTGGTCAGACATCGAAAGAGTGGTTGATTTTCCCGAAGGCGAATCTGCCTCAGATCCTTCCATGATTGTGGATGAGATCACAGGTGAAATTATCCTGTTCTATAACTATATGGATCATGACCGGGAAAAAGACGTATACCACTTCCATGTGGTGAAGAGTCAGGATCACGGCCTGAGCTGGAGCGAACCTGAAGACATTACCTCCCAGATCACCCAGGCGGATTGGCACGGGGATTTCAAATTCATCACCTCCGGGCGGGGCATACAAACCAGCACCGGAACCCTTCTGCATTGCCTGGTCAACCTGGATCGCGGCCTGTACCTTTTTGGCAGCGACGACCATGGACAATCCTGGCACCTGATTGACACCCCCATCAAACCCGGGGATGAATCAAAGGTGGTGGAACTGACCGATGGCAGGTGGATGATCAACAGCCGGGTCAATGGAATGGGAAGACGCTTTGTGCATATAACTTCAGACCAGGGCAAAACCTGGGTAAGCCGGCCTGAACCAGAACTCATCGATCCGGGTTGCAATGGAAGCATCATCCGTTATACTTCCACCAGAGACGGGCATGGCAAGAATCGCCTGCTTTTTTCCAACGCAAAAATGAAAAAGGGTCGTCAAAATCTTACCGTCAGGATCAGCTACGATGAAGGACAGTCCTGGAGCGAAGGAAAGACCATATATCCGGGCAGTGCAGCTTATTCCTCCATGACCGTGCTTGAGAATGGCCAAATCGGCCTTATCTTTGAAAAGGACTCTTACTCTGAAAACCTCTTTGTAAGTTTTGGCCTGGACTGGCTTACCGATGGGGAAGATCACTGGGAAGATCCGGATAAAAATGAAAACCCATGAAGCAACTGGATGGATACCTTGCTGCCCCATTCACTCCCATGCATGAAAACGGGGATGTGAACCTGGACCTGATCCCCGGCTATGCGGCATTTCTTTCACGAAATGGATTGGATGGAGCATTCATTTGTGGAAGTACCGGGGAAGGGGCCCTGCTCACACGGGAGGAAAGGATGGCAGTGGCCGAAGCCTGGATACATGCCTCCGAAGGAGCCCTGAAAATCGTCGTACATACCGGCGGCACCAATCTGAGGGACCAGAAGACCCTGGCCGCACATGCGGAACGGACAGGTGCCTGGGCGGTAGGTGCCATGGCCCCTGCATTTTTGTCCCCGGAACGAAATGAGGAGCTTCTGGCCTTTTGCCAGGCTGTGGCTGCGGCTGCTCCCAAACTGCCTTTCTATTACTACCATATTCCCGTATTAAACGGGGTAAACCTGTCAGTGCCCGATTTGTTGCGTGTTGCAAAGGACAGTATCCCCAACTTTGCCGGGGTGAAATATACCTCCCCCGATATATCTGAATTCGCGAAGTGCCTGGAGATCGCCCGGGGACAATTCGAAATCCTCTGGGGCCAGGACGAAATGTTTCTGGACGGCCTGTTACTGGGAAACAAAGCTGGCATCGGAGGAACCTATAACCATTGCTTCAGCCTCTATCGGCAAATAAGAGAAGCCCATATACAGGGCCAAACGGAGCGTTGCCTGGAACTGCAAAGACAAAGCCGCCAGTTCTGTGCCATCCTGGATAAATACCGGGGAAATATGGTGGGCGGAAAACGTGTGATGAAATACCTGGGGCTTGACTGCGGCCCCAACCGCCTCCCCCTGCAGAGCCTTTCAGAGGAGGAAGAAGCAAGGCTGAGGAAGGAATTGGAGGACATGGCATTTTTTGGTTTCTGCAACCTGCCAAACACTGTAAACCTTTAGAAATGAAATCCATCTTTTGTACCATGGCTCTGTCGGCCTTTATTTGCGTGCTGCAGGCCCAAACTACATACACCACGCAGGACTTCAGGCTCGGCCTGGACCGCCGGGGAGCGGTTTCCGAGCTGACGGATCTGGCCCACCAGGTCAATTATGCTTCCGGGAGGCCAAGCTTCCTCCTGGGCCTGAAAACGGGGGGAAAGGTCATTGAACCGGTAGGCTTTGAGCTTCGGGGAGAGGGTCTTACCTACAGGTTTCCGGGTGATCTCAGCGTGGACCTGGGGATCCGGAACAATGGAACCTACCTGCGCCTGGAGGTACTTCGGATATCCGATGAAAAGAACATTGAGGCCATTATATGGGGGCCCATCCATACCACCATCAAGGAAACCGTGGGTGAGTTTGTGGGGGTGGTCCGGAACCAGAGCTTTGCCATCGGGATCCAGTCACTCAATGTGAAAACCACCGGGGGTGCCCTGATCGATGACCAGGGATATGTCCCGCCGCGCGGCAGCACAGCCCTTCCCACGGAAAACGGTTCCAGTCTCCAGGCATTTTGCATCGACAGGTCCCGGCCGCAAAAGATCATGGTTTGGAACGGGTTTGGTGATGCCGATGTGGTGGCCCGGTCCGGGTTCGGACCGGAGGGATCGGCCATTGCTCTGTTCGGTACCGCGACCAGCCGGGTTCTCGAGCTGATCGGCCAGATCGAGGTCCGGGAAGGCCTGCCGCACATCCTGATCGAAGGCGAATGGGTGAAAAGCAGTTCCCTGGCCGGCCGCCCTTACATCATCAGCAATTTTGGAGAATCCACCTTCGACAGGATGCTGGAGTTCACCGAGAAGGTAGGTTTTTACAGCCTCTACCACAGCCACCCCTTTATAAACTGGGGGCATTTTGACCTGCTCCCTTCCCTCTTTCCCAACGGTCGGCAGGGCATGAAAAACTGTGTGGAAAAAGCCAGGGAAAGGAATATCAGGATGGGAGTGCATACGCTTACAAATTTCATCACCACCAACGATCCTTATGTAAGCCCGGTGCCCCATAAGGATCTGGCATCCTATGCAAGTACGGTGATCACCGGGAAGATAGGGAAAACCGATGCGGAGATCCCCATAGCAGACACTGCCCACTACCACAAAAAAACCACCCTGCAGACCGTGAAGATCGGACAGGAGCTGATCCGCTTCTCCGGGATATCCAGGGATCCCCCCTTCAGGTTGATGAACTGCCAGAGAGCTGCTTTCGGGACAAGCGCAGAAGCTCATGAGAAAGGAAAAAAAATAGCCCGACTCATGGATCACCCTTACAAGACCTTCTATCCCAATATGGATTTGCAAAATGAGATCATCGACAATCTGGTGGAGTTTTTTAACGAAACCGGTGTCTCCCACCTGGATTTTGATGGTCATGAAGGTGCTTATTCCACAGGCTATGGCGACGCTTCCAAGGACTATTTTGCCCTCCGCTTCCTGGAAGGGGTGGATCAAATGGTGGTCAACGGAACCAGCCAGTCCAGCCATTTCTACTGGCACCTGAATACCTATATGAACTGGGGAGAACCCTGGTATGGCGGGATGAGGGAGAGGCAGAAAGAGATCCGGTTCAACAACCAGGCCACCCTGGAACGCAACTACCAACCCAACATGCTGGGCTGGTTCTGGTACCGGGAAGGAACCACCCTGGAAGAGATGGAGTGGATGCTGGCCCGGGCAGCAGGCTGGAATGCCGGCTATGCCCTGGTGGTGAATCCAGGCGACCTCCTGAAAAATGAAAACACCGGGGATGTGATCGAAGCCATCCGTACCTGGGAAGAGGCCAAAGAAAGGGCCCTTTTCAATGGGTCCCAGAAACAGCTGTTAAAAGCAGGAGAAAACGATTTCTCCCTCCGTAAGATCAGCGACAAGGAGTTTCAGCTCCAATACCACCGGAAAGTACCATTTACCCATGAGAACCTGGTGCTTCAACCCGGACAGCCCCATTACAGCGAATGGGAATTTACCAATGCAGCTGTCGAACAGGATCTATATGTGCGCCTCCTGGCCTCCGGGGAAGAAGGAGAAATCTCTGACATTGCTCTGGAACTGGACGGATACAGCTCCATGGTGCTACCCCTTAGCCTCAAAGCAGGTTACAGCTGCATTCTGGAAGGTCAGGGTCATCTGCTGCTTTACGATGACCGGGGATCCCTGATAAAGAAGGTGGAAGTGGATTGGAAGGATCATAAGCTGCAAAAAGGTCCCCACACCCTCAGGGTGAACTGCAGCTTCGGTGGGAACAGGGAACTTCAGCTGCGGGGTGTGGTCAAGCTAAAGGATAAGGTGGAAGTGATCAGCGCTCACTGAATAGCGGGTAGTAGTTCCAACACACTCAACTGTGCGCAGTGATCGGAAGCGATGGTATCGCAGATCACACTTGTTTCAACCACCTTCCATCGATGGGCCGGCTTATAGAGTACATAATCTATCTTCGCTACCGGTTTATGCGAAGGAATGGTAGGAGCATATTCCTTATCCGATGCTGACCAATAAGAAAAGAGCCGATTCATGGTAGCACTTTCTGGCCTGGCGTTCAAATCCCCGGCCAAAACCATGGGCTTGTCACCCCCTGCAAATAATGAATTCAGCTCCTCAGCCTGAGCCAGGCGGTCTGTTTCATCCAGGGTATGATCCAGATGTGTACCTATGAAGCTCAGGGTATCTCCCCCGGGCAGCAGGACCTGTACCTCCAGGGCAGCCCTGGGTTCCATGCCTTCCCTTGCAGGCAGGGGATTATTCCGGGTCGAAAGGAAGGAATACCTGGACAAGATGCCCTCACCATATTCTCCTCCGTCAAAGAACATGGCCCGTCCAAAAAGTGGATTTAGCCCGGTCCGAAGACCCAACTCACTCACCAAGTCCATCTTCAGGGCCCGGTTTGTGCGAAGATCTACCTCCTGAAGGGCCACCAAGTCCGGATCCGCCTCCTTGATCACCCGGGCAATATAATCCAGGTCAAAGTCGCCTTTCAGGGTTTCCCCATGCAGAATATTGAAGCTCAGGATCCTTACCCTGATCCCCTCTTCGTTTGGAGTCTGTCCTGCCAGAGTCATTGATTGGCCAAGCAGTAAACTTGCAAAGATCAGGGGGGCAAGGAAAGAAGATTTCATCGGTTGAAAATTATTCTGAGGTAAGTACGCCCAGTTCGGCTATGCTGACAAAGTCCCTGTCATTGATTTCACGCTCCCCCACAAATTTCAGGTAACGGGCACTCAGCGCTTCAAAGGTTTTGGTCTGAAGCACCGGACTGTTCTTAATATTGCTGAATTCACCGGAAGACACGGCTTGTCCCCATTGCTTACCATCTCCACTGAGGTAAAGGGAATAGTGACCAATGGTCCCGTCGATATAGCGTTGCTGCGTAGGAAGGTAAGTGAAGCCCACAAGATTCAGTTCCTCTCCCAGGTCCACCACCACCTCCTGTGGCATGCCCTGTTCTGCCCCGCTTCTCCAGATACTTCCGGGATTGGCATCTATGATGGCTTCCGCCCCGGGATCGCTTGCAGGATCGGGGCTGACCATCCGCCAGAGCTCCTTGCAAATATCGTAGGAACGCTGACTTACGCTGCTGGAGAGCCCCGTGGCCGGATCATGGGCCAGGGCCTTTACCTCACCCCTGCCCCTGAAGTCAAAACCTCCCTCATACCTGGTGGAGTTGGAGCTGGGAATGGAACCGTCTGTGGTATAGTACAGGTCCAGTCCCACGTCAAAGGACTCCAGGGACACCCTCCCCTGCTTGTCCCTGTGGATGGCCGGTGGTTCTAGCAATTTGGGCGCATGGTATACCTCCAGGTTGGATATGGTGGGACAACCCCGGGCATCCAGAATGTTGAAACGGAGCTTCTGGCTGCTTACATCCTCAAACCTTAAAATTCGCTTGTAACCTATGGTGGTCTGCTTATCGATTTCCACCCAGTCCCCATCAATCCATGCTTCCACGCTAAACTCTTTCACACGTTGTCCCAAAGGAATGTATTCCTGTACCAGGAAACGGTTGAAGGTGCGCTGCTCCCCGAAATCAATGACCAGCGAAGCAGACAGCACCCCATCGCCGGTGGCCCAGTAGGTCTCCGGATCTCCGTCCACCGCCTTCTCACCATCAAATTTCCGGGAGTTCCCGCGGACCTGGCTGGCCTCTGCCCGCGCCCCCCGGGCCAGGTCATTGTCCAGATCTTTCCGGATCACCTCCACCATTTTCATCAGTTGCTCCTCATCCTTTTCATGGATCAGTCCCCGTTGATCCACCGGAAAATTCAACAGGAAGGAGGCGTTTCTTCCGATGGAATGGTAGTACATATCCACCAGTTGCTTCACCGATTTCACCTTATGGTCCTCCGAAGCATGGTAATACCAGCCTGGCCGGATGGAGACATCCACCTCGGCCGGTACCCAGTGGGTGCCATCTTCATGACCGGTAGTGAGTTCCCGGTAGTTGGGGGAACCGGGATAAAATTCATCCCTTCTGAGGAGGCACCAGTTGGTCTCACCGGCCCATCCGGCTTCATTGCCCACCCAGCGAACCCCCGGGCCCGCATCGCTGAACATCACGGCATCGGGCTGCAGATCCCTCACGATCTGCCGCGTATTGGGCCAGTCATAATAGGTCTTGCGGTCGACCCTGCGTTCTTCGTTGGCACCCCCGTAGTAACCGGTGCCTCCGTTGGCTCCGTCAAACCAGACTTCGAACACCTCGCCATAGTTTGACATAAGCTCGGTGAGCTGGTTACGGAAATAGGTGATGTAGGCTTCTGTGCCATATTCGGCATGGTTCCTGTCCCAGGGCGAAAGGTACAAACCCAGCTTCAATCCAAACTCCTCACAGGCGTCGGCCAGCTCCCTCACCACATCCCCCTTCCCATCCTTCCAGGGAGAATTTTTCACCGAATGCCCGGTGTACTGCGACGGCCACAAGCAGAATCCATCGTGGTGCTTGGCGGTGAGGATGATGCCCTTCATCCCGGCGTCCCTGCATACCCGGGCCCATTGCCGGCAGTCCAGCTGGGTGGGATTGAAAAGCCCGGGGGATTCTCCTCCGGTGCCCCATTCCATGTCGGTAAAGGTGTTCATATTGAAGTGCACAAAGGCATAGAATTCCATTTCGTGCCACTTGAGTTGCCGGGCTTCGGGCAAAGGAGCCAGGGGATCGGGCGAAGGAGTTCGATCGCAGGATAACAGCAGGCTCAGCACCCATAAGCTGGAAAGTACGTGTTTCATAGATACCAATTCAGGAACATGATTCAAAAGTGTTTATCTCACCTCCAGGTCATCCTTTGCAGG
>CBDTYO010000135.1:0-9894 GCA_965364615.1 uncultured Bacteroidia bacterium | reverse complement strand
TCCTGCCTGAACAGGGCGGTGAAATTGGGATTCTCCTGAAAGTACTTTGTAAGCTGGGAGATCAATCCCTGGGCCGGAAGGCTGCTTTTTTCCTTTAGTTTCACCTTGATGGTGGCCATGTTCTGATCATCGAACAGGCTTTGTCCCCCCGAGGCCAGTCCGGAGGTGGGACCAATCTCACTGTAGATCATCTCCAAGGATTCCCCGGTAATATCCCGGATTATGGCTTCCAGGCTGGATACGGCGCCAGCAGTGCGTTCCAGCTGGGTGCCTTCGGGCATTTCCAGATCCACATAAAACTCCCTGCTTTCTGCGGCAGGCATGAATTCACTTCCGGTCTGACGCAACATCCACCAGCCCAGGGCCATGAGTAATGCCGCCCCGAGCAGGATCCAGGCCCTGTAATCCAGGATTTTATCCAGGAAACGGCCATAGCCTGTGAATTGCACAGACCTCCTGACCCGTCCCCTGAAGGGGGATCGCTTCCGGTACAGGTTGGAGTAAAGCATGGGTATGATCAGGACGGCCACCACCAGCGAAGCCAGCAGGGAAAACGCCACCGTAAAAGCCTGCTCTTTGAACAGTTCCCCGGATGCGCCATGCAGGTATACGATGGGAATGAACACCACAATGGTGGTCAGGGTCGAAGCAATGATGGCCCCTCCCACCTGGGAAGTACCCCTGACGGCAGCTTCATCAGCCGTATCCCCCTGCTCATGGTGCCGGAAAATATTTTCCAGCACCACAATGGCATTGTCCACCAGCATTCCCGCCCCCAGTGCCAGTCCCCCGAGTGTCATGATATTCAGGGTCAGTCCGGTAAAATACATCAGCACAAAGGTGGCAATGATGGACACCGGGATGGCCACGCTGACAATGGCTGTGGGACCGATCCGCCGGAGAAAGAGGAAGAGCACAAACACGGCCAGCACGATCCCTCCGATCAGGCTGTTGCTGACTTCTCCTATGGCCGAGGAGATATAATCGCCCTGATCCTCCACCACGGTGAAGGTGAATCCGGGAAGGGCTTTCTGCATGGATTCCAGGGCTTCTTTCAGGTCCTCCACTGCCCTGACCGTGTTGTAGCGCATTTCTTTGTAGATGCTCAGTCCCACACAGGGCTCCCCGTCCAGCATCACTGCATTTTGCTGCTCCTTCAGGCTGTAGCTCACGGTGGCCACTTCCTTCAAAAGTACCGGAACCCGTTCCCCCCCGGACTCTTCGGTGGCCTGTCCCATTTTGACAATGATCTCTTCAAGGTCCCTGACCTGCTGCAGTTCACTGATAACCCGGACAATGTAACGCTTTCCCATTTCCACAATGGAACCTCCGGAAACATCCTGGTTGTAGGCATTAATGCTGTTGACCAGGGTGCTTATATCGAGGTCAAATGAATTCAGCAGGTAATCATTTGTTTCTACCAGTACCTCAAGCTCTTCCGCCCCATCTACTTCCACGTCCGCGATGCCCTCCAGGCGGATCAGTTCATTGCGCACGTAATTTTCCGCTGTTTGCCTCAGCTCATTCAGGTCGCTGGATTCGCTGTGGCGGAAGGCCACCAGCATGACCGGCTTTGAATTGGGATCGTACTGGGTGATATTGATCTCCTCCAGGTCGTCCTGCTGGTTGAAGGAAGAGAGCGCCTTGGAAAGGTCCAGGAAAGCTTCGTTCATGTCCTTCTCCCAGGTGTATTCCACCTCCACCATGGCTACGCCCACCCGTGAGGTGGAACTGACACTGACCACCCCGCTTTGCCTGATGGCCAGAGATTCGACCGGATCGACAAATTTCTCTTCCATTTCCTGGGGAGGACGCTCGCCGGAAACCAGTTCGATATACAATTTTGGACTGTGCAGGCTGGGAAAGAGGTCGATACCCAACTTATCAAAGGAAATGAAACCCAGCAGCAGTGTGGCCACAATGATCATGCTCACCGAAACCGGGTATCTGACGGAAAATCTGGTAATGGCTTTTAACATTTCGACTTGCTTAAAATTCTACCTGAGGATCCGTACCCTGGACTGGTTCCGCAGGGTTTCAAACCCTGAATTGACAATGCTTTCGCCCTTCAGCAGTCCCATTTTCACTTCCACGTTTTCTTCGTTTTGCAGGCCCGTGGTAATGATCCTTTCGGTGGCCACCCCATTCTCCACCACGTAAACGATCTGGTTCCGGTTCCTGCTCATGATGATATCCCTGGGGATCACCAACACCTCTTCGGCACTGTTTACCACCAGGTCGGCTTTGACAAACATCCCCGGCAGCAGGATTTGATCCCGGTTGTCCACCTCCACAAAACATTTGAAAGTGCGCGCCTCCGGATCGATGGAGGGGGAGATCTGGGTGATGAGCCCGGTCAGTGTATCAGCCACACTGGTATAACTGGTCACATACACCTTGTATCCCCGGTTGATATTATTGAAATATTTCTCCGGCAGGTTGGCCTCCAGGTAGAGCCTGTTGTAATCCATGATCGTAACCATCTCTGTATTGGCAGCAACCCTGGTCCCATTGGTAAAATAGGGAAGATCGGCAATGACACCGCTGAATGGAGCTTTCAGGGCCATCTTATCCAGGTTGATGCGGTTGCTCTCAATGTCATATTGTGTATTGATGAGGGTGATCTCTGCGTTTTTCAGATCCCTCAGGGTAGCTCCACCCTTTTCATAGAGGGACTGCTGTTTTTCATATTCCAGCTTAGAAATTTCCAGATCCACTTCGGTGGACCTGGCCCTCAGAGAGTTCACATACTCTTCGTCTTCCAGCCGGATCAGGGTGGTGCCGGCTTTTACACGATCGCCCAATGAATATGGTTTGCCTGTGGAAGGATTCACCTGGAGTTGGTATTCGCCGGTAATTTCTGAACTCAGCGTGACCTCCTTCAAAGGATAGACGGTGCCTGTGGTGCTTACAAACTCTTCAATGGTGGAGGTACTGACCTCCATCACCCCCACAGGAACCTCGATGGTGGTATCCACCTCCATATCAGGCTGCCTGCACGAACTGAGTATGAACAAGGGAGCGACCAGCGCTGCAAGGATGGTTCTTATTTGTTTCATGGATGCAAGTGTATTGTTATTTTTCATGGCTGCTGGATTTTAACTCATCCGGTATGATGGGCAGTTGTTTCTCAAAATCGTACAGGGTCTGTATCTTCAGGTTCAGCAATTCAATCTTATAATCTATGATGGCGTTGGTCACCGCCATCTTGGCTTCGGAAAGCTGGGTCTGATACATCCCCAGGTCCAGACTGGTAAGATCTCCGTTTCGATATCGCTCCAGGTTGATGTCGTAGGCCAGTTGGGCATTCTCCACCGTTTTTTGCTGGATCTGGATCTGGTTCTCCAGGTTCTTCAGGCTGCGGACCACCGAACGTATATTCACCTCGATGTCGGTACGTTCAATCTCATAACCCAGCTGGGAACTTTCCAGACTGGCTTGTGCCGCCCTGATTTCAGACTTTCGTTCTCCCCAGTCAAAGATCGGGATATCAAAGGAGATCCCTATGGCAGGGGTATTGGTGGGGGTTTTGAACATGTCGGTAAATACTTCGTCATAGGCCTGTACCCCGAAGGAAGCAGTAATGGATCCCGCAAATTCGTTGGTGGCCCTGGCCTGGATCAGTCCGAAATTGGCATTCTCAATATCAATTTCCCGTTCCCTGAGCTCCATGCGGTTCGCCAGTGCATGGGCGATGGCCAGTTCCTGGTTTACCGGGACGGTATCGGCCATGATCTCTGCTGCGATGAACAGGCTTGTATCCAGGGGAAGGCCCACCAGCACCTTGAACTGATCCTGGCTGTTCTGAAGGTTCAGTTCTGCATTGAAGACCGTGGAATTGCTGGTGGCCAGGTTTACTTCTGCCTGGTAAAGCTCTTCCAGGGCCAGCAATCCGCCCTCCACCTTGTTTTGAATGATGTTGTAACTGGCCTGGTTGCTTTCCAGCTCTTCCCTGGCAATTTCCAGGCTCATCTGGTTGGAATACACCGCATAAAACTGCTGGGCAACGTCCCGCTCAAGCGACAGCCGCATCAAAAGGTAGCGCAGCAGGGAGGACTCGTACTCCAGTTCCAACGTTTCGGTTTCCATTTTGGTGCGGTTGTAGGTAAAGATGGGCTGGGTGAACTGAAGATAGAGATTGTTGGTAAACGTCTCAGACAGGGGATCGGAAGCAAAGGCAGATTCGGTGAAACTGTAATCGTACGAAAAGCGGTTCACCAGCATCAACTGGCCATCGGTGGGCAGGATCCTTTGGTTGATGGCAAAGGTCCCTCCCGACGAGGCCGATTCGTTCAGGTACCACTCACTGGTCTGTTGGTCGAACCGGTTGGTCTTTTCATATTCAAAGGGATCCAGCGTAATGGAAAACTGTGATTTTAAACGGGCCCTCTGGGCATTAAGCCTTTCCTGGCTGCGCACCAGCGCCAGTTCTGTCTGCTTCATGTCGGGGCTGTTTTCTTCGGCAATTTCCAGGGCCCGGTCCATGGTCAGAAGGGCCTGCCCCATCACGGGGCTGAATCCGGCGGCCAGCATGCCGGTCAATAGCACCCCACAAAACCTAAGGTTGATTTTATACCTGTACATATTTCTTACTTTTTCACTGTACAAACTTTATGACTATTCTATCTTTTTCTTACCCATTTGACTGCATCGGCGATGACCCTGCGGCCATCGGTTTGGTTGGTCAGCCTGATGACGGCTGTATCAGCCGGGAAATGGAAGGAGCCAATCCGATTCCAGCCGTCTTCGGGATTGTTCAGTTCATATACCAGATCTTCACTTCCTTCGCTGGAGGAAATGGTGTAATTATAATCCGCTCCCTTGTCGGCAAATTCAGGACCGAAGCGCCTTTCCTGGCCCGGGCCCTGACCGCCACCCTGATTCCCAGTCCCCTGATCTCTCCTGGATGGGCGCCTGTACATGGCTGATACCGGGATGTACACATAAACGTCGTAGAATCCTTTTTCCGGCAATACAGTGCTCCAGCTCACATAGTTGGTGCCATCTCCGCTGCGTATGGCCATGGCCGAACGCACGGTTTCCCCGTAATAGGCAGAATGGGCCACGGGGGTCCATTGTGAGGGAGTCCACCATTCATTCAGGCTTTCATATTTCAGTCCTTCCTCTTTTACCTTTCTGGAATCGATGTATTGTTTCAGCTTGCTCTCGTGGGATACCGAGTAGGCATGGAACCCATCATCTTCATTGTCCACCACATATTCATCTTCGTAAGTAAAGCTTACCTCATGGTCTATGGTCCTTTCGTACTCGTCGAGGTTGACGTTTTCCACCTCGGTGGCAGAGCGCAGGAAGTTATTGTAGGAGGAGGGAATGTTGCCGGAGATCAATGTATTAACAGTCATCATCATGGGCCGGTCATAGAGCACTACCTGTACACTTTTGGTCTCGCCCGGATCCAGTTCGTGTACCCTTTTTTCTTCTGTCATTCCGCTGCCGCCGCCAAAGCCTCCCTGTCCCATGATCCTGAAGGTCATATCCACCAGTCCTTTGGAATCGCCCACGTTGCTT
This sequence comes from uncultured Bacteroidia bacterium, assembly GCA_965364615.1. Lineage (GTDB taxonomy): Bacteria > Bacteroidota > Bacteroidia > Bacteroidales. Next base: position 4,365 of record CBDTYO010000135.1, on the reverse strand, counting down.
ATCCTGTATTTGACTAGGTATACATCCCCGATATCATCCCGGGTCTGCAGATATTCTGGTGGGGAGATCTTAAAGGTCGCCATCCCCCCGCCCTGGTTGATTACATCCAGGTAGGGCTCGATTTGCACTCCGAACTCATTGTAAAAATCCCTGGAGAACTGGTCAAAGGTGATCTCTGAAAATGCATGGTCTTCCAGGTAATAGTAAAGAAAGTAATCGAAATCGCCCATGCCCACCCTGTTTTTCAGGGCAGAAATAATGTAGCTTCCGGTCTGGTTGATCAGGGAGGAAGTGAGCTCAGTGTCCCATTGTGCAAAAAGCTCCACCATGCTTTTATCCTGCAATGCCAGGTTGGCACGTTCCTTTTCGGTAATTCCTCCTTCGAAACCCTGACGGGGAGATACTTCAAATCCTTCCTTCAGATAGATTTCCAGCATGGAATTCAGCACGGGATAGGTTTGGGAGCTAATGCCTGTGATATAACTGTAATACAGTGGGAAGACACAATAGGGGTTTTTTGACCAGAGTTCTTCATTGTAGGTAATCAGGTTTTCACCGCCACCTTCCCTTCCAAAGCCTCCCCTGGTGCGGATATCGGTGTTAAAAAAGGTGTTCTGGAGAAAGCGTTTGAACTGGTCCACCTGAATTTCCCGTGGACTGCGTTTGTTCTCACGCTCTCTGTCGCGCCGTTCCTCTGCCTTTTTAAATCTTTCAAAGTCAAGGGTATTGATCCCTGCCCCCTTTTCCGGCATCAGGATCATCTCAGGCAGTATGGTCTCGATTGTCTGGATGTAGGGCCTTTCATAGGCATGGTACTGGATGGGTACCTCCACCAGGTTGATGCGTTCGAAGGAGTAGTACAGGTCCAGTTCATCCAGTTCATAATTATCCTTCTCTTCTTTGATCAGGGCTTCGATGGTATCGCCGATTTCTGAGAAATACTTTGAGAAATAATCATGGCCGGGATCCAGATAGAGATTGTATTCCACATCCTCAATGACCAGGCTTCTTCTTTCCAGCGGAGCGATCACCAATGGAAGTACACTCAGATCGTGTTCGGCTCGAAACCTAAATCCACCAGCCAGTGTATCCACCCTCCCGGGGGCAATGGCTGCCAATCCCGAATCTGGCCTTACCGTCAGATCAAACCGGGCAAAATCCAGTTCCTGGGGTTGGAAGTTCTTCATGTTGAATCCCACACCGGCCCTGGGGTACCAGTTGAGTTCAGGGGTAAGCAGCATAAAGTTTGGGTGTATGATTCCCGGATCCTTGTCAAAAGCTGCCACAGCAGCCTTTTTCAAAGACTCCACCTGCTCCCTGGGGATATCCAGGTAAGCCACTGCCCTGTCGGGGATCCCCCCATAGTAAAATTTCAGCCTTCCCCTGCCACCCGGATCCACGCCTCCTTCAGGCACAACCAGGATAAGTTGTTCCAGGCGCAGGTATTCCTGAGGACCCTGCCTGCTGGTAATGCTGTCGATCCTGAAACCCGGGTTCACTGAAAATACCAGGGTATCCAGGTGATCCCTGCCGGGGTTCCTGTAGGTCAGGCTGGAAGAGATTTGCAGCTTTTTGCCATCCTGCTCCACCTGGATCTGGTTGGATACCACATCCACCACATTCCGGCCCGCATAGAGTTTGTTCAGTGCCAGGTACTCCACACGTTTTTCAGCACCGTCGTGAAATGAATCGTAGTACCGGTACCCCGTCCAGAGTCCACCGGCCACAAATCCCATAAATAAGAACAGGTTCAGGAAATTCCATCTTCCAGTCTGCGGCAGCCGGTTCAGGAAACGAATGGTGGCAAATATGAATCCCATTCCGAGCATCAGGTAGGCCATGCGGTGCAGAAGAATTCGCTGTGGATCTGCAAAGCCTATGAAATCAGAATAGACCATGGGGAAATTGAATGCCATGTAGTCCAGCATCCCATATAGCTTATCCTGGAAATAAGCCAGGGTAAGCCCGATATAGCCCAGCAGGACCAGAAAGGTAACGGCCTGACTTCGGAACAGTATCATCATAAAGAATGAAAGTCCCAGGATGAAGACCAGGGTGGGCAGGGTGATCAGAAGGGGGTAATACAGATAGGCCTCCCAGACCACGGGAACATCCTGCTTAATCAGGTTGAATATGAGGGACATGGTCAGGGCCATCAGAACCAGGCCCAGGAACAGCACCAGGATCCCCAGGGTTTTACCCGCCACATATTCCCCGTTGGTGATGGGCCTGGCATAGATCACTTCGGTGGTATCCAGTTTTTTATCCCGTTTCAAAAAATCGGAAGCCAGGAATACCGCGATCACAGCCTGTGCCACATTGATGAAGAGCACGTTGATATAGGGCAGGTTGGCCGCAATGGCCCTGTAGGTCCAACGCGCATTGGGTTCCCCGAATATTCCCATGTTGGTGCCAAACAGGATGAAAAGGGACAATATGGCGAAGATCCGGAAGAACCAGCTTCTGAAAAGCGTTTTGCTTTCATAGGTGGCGACATTCCATATGTTGATCAGGTTCATGAAAGGTTCCAGTGTTCCAGTTTGTGATCCATATAGTAAACATAGGCGTGTTCAAGATTGGGATCCACCGGTGTGGCCCGAATATAATCCGGTTTTTCTCCTACAAACTGTATCTCCCAGCCCCCGCCTGAAGGAATGGTGGAGATGATCGGGAGCTCTTGTTTCACCTGTTCGTACTGCAGTTGGGTGACTTCAGCGCGCCATACATGATCCCTGGCCAGTTCCACCAGCCTATCGGGGGTCCCCTGGTAAATCAGGGAGCCTTCATTCAGGAGGGCCATCTGGTTGCAGGTACTTGAGATGTCTCCCACAATATGGGTGGAAAGGATGATGATGGTCTCGCTGCGGCCCAAATCCGATAACAGGTTTCGGAACCTGATCCGTTCTTCTGGATCGAGCCCGGTGGTGGGTTCATCCACGATAATGATGGAGGGGCGTGCAATCAGTGCCTGGGCTATTCCCAGCCTTCTTTTCATGCCTCCGGAAAGTTTATTGGCCATGCGGTTCCGGAACTCATACAGCCCCACGCTTTCCAGCATCTCATCCACCCTTTCCCTCCTTTCCTTCCTGGACGACATGCCTCCCAGCCGGGCTGCATAATCCAGAAATTCCCAGGATTTAAGTTTGGCAAAGAAACGGAAGTCCTGGGGCAGATAGCCCACCATTTTCCGCATTTCCTTCCGGTAGGATCCAATCTCCCTGCCATCCACCAGCACCTCTCCCTCCGAGGGCGACAACAGGGTAACCAGAATACGCATCAGCGTCGACTTGCCGGCGCCATTGGGCCCCAGCAGTCCGAACATGCCATTGGTGATGGTCAGGTTCACCTGATCCAGGGCCTTGAATCCCCCTGCATAGGTCTTTGTCAGGTTTTTGATCTCGATTTGCAATGGAAGACGATTATGAGGTGCTTGACTCGTGTGCTTTGACCCTTAAGACGTTTTATGGTTTAAAGGCGTTACGTATATTTCCATTAAATTTAAACCTTTTTCCCTTGTCAGGGTCATAGCATCAGATACAAGCATTTAATAAAGGAAAAAGATCATGAAACCTAAATTAAAATTGGGAGTGGCAGCCGCAATGATGCTGCTCTTTGTCTTACAGCTGTCTGCCCAGCGGCCGGGCGGCGGGCGCGGTTTTCAGATGACCGAGGAAGACATCAAGCAACAGGTCGAGAGCACATCCAAAACCCTGCAGTTGTCCGAGGAACAGCACAAGGAGATCCTCAAATACGAGCTGGACTTTTATAACAAAAGACAAATCGAGTTTCAGAAGATGAGGAGTTCCGGGGAACCGCCCGACCGGGAAGAGATGCGCACAAGGATGACGAAGATCATGGAAGAACGTAATGCCAAGTACCAGGAATTGCTTACCCCTGATCAGTACAAGACATTCACCGAGATCCAGGAACAACGCAGGAGTGAAATGCGTCAGCAACGAGAGCAGCAGCAGCAAAACCCGGATGACCAGCCTGCCGACAGGCCTGCCCGGGGAAGAGGCAGGGGTTAAATCCTTGGCCCTGAGTGCCGCTTGTTTCAGTGTGAACAATCCGCTCACCTTGCGGTTATTGTAAGGAAAGCGGATTTTTCATTTATATAACTTGAACACAATGTCAGTCAGAACAGCAAGATCACAATGGCAGGGTACCCTAAATGACGGCCGGGGCACCATGAATTTCAGCAACTACAGCGGTCCATTTACCTTCAAATCCCGTTTTGAAGAGGGAAGCGGAACCAATCCTGAAGAACTGGTAGGCGCGGCTCATTCCGGTTGCTACTCCATGTTCCTGGCTGCTTTGATCAGCGGGGAAGGACTCAATCCGGAAAGCGTGGAAACCACCGCCAAG
>CBDTYO010000134.1:0-9915 GCA_965364615.1 uncultured Bacteroidia bacterium | reverse complement strand
CTCGATCAGGTAGCTGTCCAGGTCCCCGTTGTTCCAGTCCCTGAACACCTCATGCATTTCTCCTGCATCCATGCCCAACAGGTTCTTCATCAGATGGTAGGCCTCGCTGATGAGCTGCATATCGCCATATTCGATCCCGTTATGAACCATTTTCACAAAATGGCCGGCCCCGTCATTGCCCACCCAGTCGCAACATGGGGTACCATCTTCCACCTTGGCCGAAATGGCCTGGAAGATCTCTTTCACGTGGGGCCAGGCTGCCGGGGAGCCACCTGGCATGATTGAGGGTCCGAGCAGGGCCCCTTCCTCACCGCCCGATACCCCGGTTCCAATGAAAAGTTTGCCCTGGCTTTCAACGTAGCGGGTCCTGCGAATGGAGTCGGGAAAATGGGAATTTCCCCCGTCTATGATGATATCTCCCTCCTCCAGATGGGGCAGCAGCAACTCAATAAAATCATCCACGGGTTTGCCTGCCTTGACCAGCATCATCACCTTGCGGGGGCGTTCCAGGGAGGCTGTGAATTCCTCAACCGAGTGCGCCCCGATGAGATTCAGTCCCTTTCCTCGTCCCTGAATGAACTTGTCCACTTTTTCTACAGTCCGGTTGTAGACTGCCACTGTGAAACCGTTCCGCTCCATATTGAGCACCAGGTTTTCACCCATTACTGCCAGCCCGATCAGGCCAATGTCCGCTTTTGCTTTCATGCTATTCCTTTGTTTAATTGAATGGTTGTTTGCTTCATAGTAAATATCCATCAGGCACAATAATCCCCCAGCACAGAAAATCCCAGTTTTTCCAGAATGGCCGAAAGCTCCTCGTATCCCTGGAAAAGCCTCACGGCATAAGCAGGGGGTTCACGGCGAAAGGGATAATCTCCCCTGAGTTGTTCAAAACTGCCTGGTGCACTCCTCAGACGCCGGTCATCGGCACTAACGTCATAGCATGAGCTGAAAACATCCCAGAGCAACTCCTGCCGGTCCACCCGGGAAGCATCCCCATAGATTTCAGGCTCTTCGGGCGATGGAAGATCCTCAGGCATCCATGCATCGAGTCCCAGTCCGAAATGCCGGCTAATGGCCTGCACCGACATGGCAGTGCCATTGGCTTTGCCCTCCAGGGAATAGCCTGCAATGTGCGGAGTGGCCAACGCCAGGGACTCCAGCAGTTCGGCATCGATCCCGGGTTCTTCTGCGAATACATCCAGAACAACGTCGGAAAAAATGGAATATCCTATGCCCTCTTTCAGGGCTGATTCATCCACCACGGCCCCACGGGATGTGTTGATCAGGATCGAGCCCTTTTTGGCCTTGGCCAAAAAATCGTGGTTCACAAGATGAAAGGTATTGTCCTCACCACCCCGGTTCAGGGGAACATGGAGGGTGAGGATATCAGCTTCCGCCAGCAGCTCATCCAGGCTCACAAATCCTTCCTCCCCTTCCTTCCTGGCCCTCGGGGGATCATTCATTAATACCTTCATGCCCAGGGCTTCCGCTGCACTCTGCACTTTCTTTCCCACATGACCCACACCCACGATTCCCAGGGTCAACCGGGCCAGATCCAGCTTGCGCAGGTGGGCCAGGTAAAGCAGGGTGGAAACCACATACTGCCTGACCGAGGAGGAATTGCAACCCGGTGCATTGGTCCAGAGAATCCCCTGGCTATCACAATAGGCGGTATCGATGTGGTCATATCCAATGGTGGCTGAAGCGATGATTGAAACCGGGGTTCCCTCCAGCAATTGCCGATCACAGCGGGTACGCGTACGTGTGATCAGTCCGTCTGCTTCCTTCAGGTCTTTTCTGGAGATCCTGTTTCCAGGCAGATACTCCACTTCAGCTACCCCTTCCAGGGCGCCCTTTAAGAAGGGGATCCTGTCATCTGCCACTATTCTTTTCATGGTGTGTTATGCGTGAATTTCTCTTTCCAGGCCCAGAGTCCCAGGGCCGGGTTGGAGATATAAAAAACTTCTTCTCCATCGGGTAGGATATTGAATCCTTCCCTGAGTTCATGGGGCCGGTAACGCTCCTGCATAACCTTCAGGTCGGCATAGGCATAGTTGACCGATTCGATTTCATTCCTGCTGAGCCTTCCAGGACAGTAAGTAATCCCAAAGCGCCCTTCTGCGGATCCATGGATCAGGTGGGCGGCCGCACTCAGGTTGTCTTGCAGTTCCTTGTCCTTTTCGACGGCCTCCAGAATTTCCGGAGAGGTCCGGTAGCCATATCTACGGATCAGCCTGTCAATTTGAGGATCCTCCCCGAAAGTGGAGAGTCCGGGTGCCAGCACCACCAGTTCACCCCTGTCAGCCAGCGCCATGCGGGTCCGGTAAATGCTCTTGTTGCCCAACCAGGTGCTCTTGAATTCTTCCGGCTCCAGGTATACCACCACTTTGGGAAGGGCTGTTTCCAGCAAGGCAAAATTTACCTGCAGGGAAAGTTCAGAAGCCTGTAAAAAACAATCTTCATCATCCCCGATGTAAAGACCACGAACCACCAGTTTCCCGTTCTTTTCGCGCCCGATTACCGTCAGGATATATAACACAGGCAGGTCCGAAGCAAAATGACCGGAGGCATAATTAAGTACCCTGCGCACCGGCGTATCGGCCCTTCCCATGATTCGTTCCATCCCGTAAGCAGCTCCCAGGAAATGGCTTTTATTGATCCCTTCAGGCCCCCCTGTACCCACAAACAGGTTCTTATTGTGGTTGGCCATCCCGATCACCTCATGGGGCACCACCTGTCCGGGAGAAAGCACCAGGTCATATCCCCCCTCCACCAACAGCCTGTTTAGCTGGGCAGGCCAGGGAAATGATACCAGGCCGCCGGAAACCTCCTCCACATAGGAAGCAGGCACTTCCCCCAGGGTGATCACATCCTTTCTCCAGTCATGGATCCGGAACAGTTTTTTTGGCACAGCACCAAACATCCTGGTAATCTCCCGCTCCGACATGGCAGCATGGGTCCCCAGGGCTGGCAATATATCTTTGAGTCGTTCCCCGTAATACTCCCATGCATATTCGGTCAGCAGACCCGCCTGGCTGTAAAACCTGGTAATGTCGGGAGGGACGGCCAGCACTTTCTTCCTGGGGCCCAGTTTTTCCAGCGCCTCATAGAGTCCCAGCCTCAGATCCTTCTCACCAAGGACGGTATGTGGACTTCCTTTTCCGTAATAGATCATCTATACTCCTCCAAATGCACTGTAACCGCCATCCACGGGGATGCAGATTCCCGTGATAAACCTGCTCATATCAGACAGCAGGTAAAGCACCGTTCCATTCAAATCCCCGGGCTCACCAAACACCCCCATGGGGGTATTGGCGATGATCTTCTCCCCCCTCGGAGTCAGCTTGCCTGTCTTTTCATCGGTCAGCAGGAAGCGGTTCTGCTGGGTCAGGAAAAAGCCCGGTGCCAGGGCATTGACGCGCACACCCACCTTGGCAAAATGGACTGCCAGCCACTCCGTAAAATTATTGACCGATGCCTTGGCTGCTGAATAAGCCGGTATCTTGGTCAGGGGTTTATAAGCGTTCATGGAAGATATATTCAGTATCACTCCCTTTTGCCGCAGTACCATGCCCCTGCTGAAAACCAGGGTGGGTAAAAGCGTCCCGGTAAAATTCAACTCAAATACCCGCTGGAAACCTTCCAGCTCCAATCCGAAAAAGCCCTCATGGAGCTGCCCAAGATCACTTTCGGTCAGTTCTTCCAGCTTGGTGGTCGCGCTTGGTGAATTCCCACCGGCCCCATTGATCAACAGCTCAATATCTCCGGCTTCGGACTGGATTTGCTTCTCCACCCTTTCCAGGGAGTTTTTGTCCAGGACATCGGCCCTGTATCCAAAACTGGCCACGCCATGTTCGGCGGAAAGTTGCGCCGCCACCCTTTTTGCCGCTGCCTCATCAATATCGAGCAATACCGTGACCACTCCTGCCGCAGCAAGTCCCTGTGCCATGGAGCTGCCCAGCACCCCTCCGCCACCGGTAATGACACACACTTTGCCTTCTAGGTCTTTCAAAATCTGATTTTCCATTTATGCTTGGGATATGGGTTGATAATAGTCTAAGTTTTCGCGGGTAATGATGTCAATGGGCAACATTTGCCTGGTTTCAGGTTCCCGCTGAAAGGCCACCAGGTAAAACAAAGAGGATAGTCCCCTGATGGCTTGTTCTTCGGGGGACTGGGAGATCAGGAAATCAATGATTCCCCGCCTTAAATAGTGGATGCTTTCGGGCAGCAGGTCATAGCCAACCAGTCTTACATGCTCGGGCCCCTGGTGCGACAGAATTTCGGCCACCTTGTATACCCTTGAATTGGTCACAAACAACCCGGCCGGCTCATGCTCCTCACAGGCTTTTTGCAATTGCTTTTTCAGGCTCGCATCATCTGCCCCATGCAAATTGAAAGTCAGCAAATGATTCACCCGGTCGGTGCGTTCCTGAAAATAGGCCCTGAATCCTTTTTCCCTGTTTTCAATATGGGCATAGTGTTCGGTTCTGGCTGACATATTGACGATGGCTGCGGTTCGGCCCGCCTCCATGCCGTAGTGTATCAGTTTACCGGCCACATAACCGCTTTGGCAAGCATCCTGTCCCACAAAGCTGCGAACCGAAGGACCGTCCAGCTGGGAATTGAACAGCACCACGGGGAGTTGCCACGATGCACACTGGTCCAGAAACACCTGTGATTCCTCTTTGAATACCGGTGCGAAAAGTACACCCTGGACCTGCCCAAAGGGAAACTCCTTCCTGCATCGATCAAAATCATGCCGGTCGAACTGATCGAAATAACAGGTCTCCAGGCGGATGTTATAATTTGCCAGCTCGTTGAGGGCTCTCTGAATGCCTGAGGCAGGCAGGTTCCAGAAAGCATGTTCATTCACCAGTGCTGGCATGACCACCGCAAGCCGGATGGATTTTTTCAATGCCAGTGTACTGGCATGGATGTCGGGTTTGTAATTGTATTCCTGAAGGAGTTTCCGGATCCTGTCGCGGGTCACCCTGGACACTTCCCCACGGTTGTGTATGACCCGGTCTACCGTGCCCACTGAGACCTGGGCGATCTCTGCAATATCCTTGATCCGAATTCTTGTCACAAGTTTATGACTGATAGTATTTTACAAAATCCTTTCGTGAGTCAAAATGGCCTGCTGATCAAACAAAACTAAGCATTTTATTTTGCTTATGCGCCATAAATAGCCTAATTTCGTGTTCGTACACGGAACATGCATTCCTATGAAATTAGAGAAGTACTCCCTGGGCATCGGTGACAGGTTTGCCCAGCAGGGTGAAGCGCAGCTACAAGCCATCCGGCAAGCCCATGAGGCCGGTATCCCCCTGGTTCCTGTCTGGAACAAATCCAACCGGGAGCACCAGATCATCCACTCCTCCCCTGCCGATACCAGGCGTGAAGCAGACCAGGCTGTCAGAGCCCTTGGGTGGGATCGCCCCTATTATGTGGATGCGGATCACATCAACATGGTCACTGTGAATTCCTTTCTGGAGCACTCCGATTTTTTCACACTGGATGTGGCGGACTCTATTGGCAGTGAAGTTCCCAGGGAGGAACTGGAAGACTTTCTTGCCTTGGCAAACACCTATGCAGGAGATCTGAGGATCCCTGGCATCGAGGATCCCTTTCATATCTCTCGGGACCAGCTCAGGGAGATCGCCGTGAAGTTTCAGGGAGCCGTGGCCAAGGCATCAGGCATTTACCGGCACATTGAGGAAAAGAAAGGGACGGATCATTTCATTGCGGAGGTGAGCATGGATGAAGTCGAGACTGCCCAGACTCCCTCAGAGCTTTTTTTCATCCTGTTGATGATCAGTCACTACAAGATCCCTGCGCAAACCATTGCTCCCAAATTTACGGGACGGTTCAATAAGGGGGTCGACTATGCGGGCGATGTGGACAGGTTCAGGCTGGAATTTGAGCAGGACCTGCTTGTGTTGGACCATGCAGTGAAAACCTTCGGCCTTCCGGACAACCTCAAACTGAGCATCCATTCAGGCAGTGACAAGTTTACCATCTACCCCATCATGGGTGCACTTTTGCATCAACACGACCAGGGGATCCATGTAAAAACCGCCGGAACCACCTGGCTGGAAGAGCTCATTGGACTGGCCCTGGCAGGGGGAAATGCCCTGGCGATGGCCAAAAACATCTACAGCAAGGCTTACTGCCGCCTGGAGGAACTCTGCGGGCCCTATGAAAATGTGATTGATATCGATCCGGCAACCCTCCCCCTTCCCCCGGAAGTGGATCGATGGGACGGAGAAAAATTTGCAGCCACCCTCAGGCATGTTCCCGGTCATCCGGATTACCATGCCGGATTCAGGCAACTCCTTCATGTGGGTTACAAAGTAGCTGCAGAAATGGGGGAAGAGTTTCTGAGCCTGGTCCGCCAGCACAAGGATATTGTAGCGGAACAGGTGAGAACCAATCTGTATGACAGACACATCAAACGGTTATTCACAACTGAGAAATGAAAAAATTTCTTGACCAGGATTTTCTGCTGGAGAACGATACTGCTCAGCGCCTCTACCATGAGGTAGCCGCTCCCCTCCCCATCATAGATTACCACTGTCACCTGGATCCTTCGCAAATCGCCGGGGACACCAGGTTCGAAAATCTGACACAGGCCTGGCTGGCCGGGGACCACTATAAGTGGAGGGCCATGAGAGCAAACGGAATCCATGAGAAGTACTGCACCGGCGATGCCACTGATGAGGAAAAATTCCTGCAATGGGCCGAAACTGTTCCTTCCACCCTTCGCAATCCCCTTTATCATTGGACACATTTGGAATTGCAACGCTATTTTGACATCCATGAACTGTTGAATCCCGACAGCGCCCCGGGTATTTATCAACATACCCGTGAAATGCTCCAAAGCGAGGAATACAGTGTGCGTAAGCTGATCCGCAAAATGAATGTGGAAGTGATCTGCACCACCGACGACCCGGTGGATTCGCTGGAGCACCATCAAAAGATCAAGGAGGATGGATTTGAAACCCGGGTGCTTCCTGCCTGGCGTCCCGACAAGGCCATGTCCGCAGAAGATCCCGGGACTTACAACCGCTACCTTGACCAGCTGGAAAAGGCTTCAGATACCAGCATTTCGAGCTACATGGATCTGCTGACCGCCCTCAACGATCGCCATGAGTTCTTTCACTCCATGGGTTGCCGGATCTCGGACCATGGCCTGGAGCATTTTTATGCCGAAGACTTTGACCATCAGGAGATCGAGAAAATATTTATAAAAGTCCGGTCCGGACGGAAACTGAACCCCCAGGAAGTGACAGCCTTCAAATCCTCCATGCTGGTGGAACTGGCTGTGATGGATCACGAAAAGAACTGGACCCAGCAATTTCATGTAGGGGCCCTTCGGAACAACAATTCCCGCCGCTTCCTGGAGTTGGGCCCGGATACGGGTTTCGATTCCATGGGTGACTTCAAGATGGCCAGGGCCATGTCGCGGTTCCTGGACAGGCTGGATTTGCAGGACCAGCTGGCCAAGACCATTGTGTATAACCTCAACCCTGTGGACAATGCCATGATGGCAACCATGGTCAACAATTTCAATGATGGAAAGATCCCCGGAAAGATGCAGTTTGGTTCCGGCTGGTGGTTTCTGGATCAGAAATATGGGATGACCGACCAGCTGAACACCCTTTCCTCCCTGGGACTGCTCAGCCGCTTTGTGGGCATGTTGACCGATTCAAGGAGCTTTCTTTCCTTCCCCCGGCATGAGTATTTCAGGAGGATCCTGTGCAACCTGGTGGGGACCGATGTGGAAAAAGGGGAGATCCCCGATGACCCCTCACTGGTAAACATGCTGATAAAAAATGTGTGTTATTGCAACGCAAAGAGCTATTTTGCGTTGTAATTAAAAAACGCAGCTTTGCTTCGGGGTATATTTTTACTTGTTTTATGGATGATCTTCCTGGCTCCTGCCCATTCACAGGGCATCAGGGGAGAGATAACAGATCTGGACGGTGAGCCTGTGCCCTTCGCAGCCATCTACGTCAAAGAGCTGACCCGGGGAACCACCAACAACGCGCTGGGAACATTTTCTCTTCCGCTTCCCAAAGGCACCTACACCATCTTCTTCCGCAGCCTGGGGTATTCCGAGGTCACCCGGACCATTGAAATCGGGGAGGATTTTGTGTTCCTGAGCATCCAGCTGCCTCCCCAGACCTACATGATACCGGAAGTCAGGGTCAGTGCCTCAGGGGAGGATCCTGCCTACTGGATCATGCGAAAGACCATTGGGCTGGCCAACTACCACCTGAATGAAGTATTGAAGTACCATGCCGAGATCTATATCAAGGGCAGTGCCATCGCTGAAAATATTCCCAGGGCGCTGCAAAGGAGGATCCAGGTGGAAAACTTCAATGTGAAAGAGGATGAAACTTATATGCTGGAATCCTTCAACGAAGTTTGGTTCACTGCTCCGGATGATTACGAAATGCGGGTCATCGCCTCTCAGAATACCCTTCCGGGCTATACGGACAATATCAACCCCAGCCTGTACCAGCAGGAAATCGAAGGCGTGATAAGTCCCCTGGCAAGGAATGCCTTTTCACATTACCGCTACGAATTTGAAGGAACATTCCTGGAAGGGGCCCATATCATCAATAAGATCAAGGTAATACCCAGGCGGAAGAGCCAGCAGCTTGTGCGGGGCACGCTGTACATCGTGGAGGATATCTGGTGCCTGCATTCCTCAGATCTTTCGGTCAACACCCTTGCCGGGACCATCTATCTGCAACAACTCTATGCCAATGTGATCATGGATGCCTGGCTGCCGGTGAGTCACAAGATGCAGGTGGATCTGGACATCATCGGGGTCAAAGCAAAGGCCACTTATGTATCCTCGCTGGAGTATCAGGAGGTCACCCTGAATCCCAATCTTCCGGAAACCTATTTTACCAGCATGAATCCCGTACAGGAGGAACCTGAGGAAACAGAGGATGTGAAGCCGGAACCCTCCAAGGACCAGCAAAAAATCGCTGAGTTGCTGAAGAAAGAGGAACTGAGCAATCGGGATGTCCAGAAGCTGTCCAGACTGATGGAGAAGGAAACGACAAATGCAGCCCCTGAAGACATGGATCTGAGTGATGAACTGGACCAGACCCGGACCAAATTTTCGGTGGAGGAAGATGCACTGAAAACCGATTCGCTGTACTGGAATAAAATAAGGCCCATCCCCCTGACCCCCGAAGAACACCTGACCATCCGGCAGAGGGATTCCATCATGGGCAATGCCGTCAGGACCACCTCCTCCGATACCTCAAGGATATCTTCTGAAAGGCGCAGGAAAAAGCCCCTTCGCTGGATTGCCATGGGACACAGATACAATTGGAACAAAGGAAGGATCCGCTTCAGCCATGGCGGACTGTTCGACCCGGATATGCTGGGCTACAATACGGTGGACGGACTGCATTACGGGCAGGACCTTACCTTCAACTTGAAACTGGACTCCGCACATATCCTCAGGTCCTGGTTCAAGGCATCCTATGCCTTTCACCGGAAAGCCCCCATGGTCACCTGGAACTGGGATCTCTTGTACGCACCCATGGCCAGGGCCAAGGTGGCACTGTATTTCAGTTATACCTCTTCCGATTTTAATTCACATTCAGGAATTCCTGAATTCACCAATGCCATATACACCCTGTTCCTGCGGGAGAACTACATGAAGAAATATGAAAACATTGACGCCACGCTCTATAACCGGATTGACCTGGCCAACGGACTGGTGCTGAACACAAGCGCCACCTACATGAGGCAGAACCAGTTGTTCAACAACAGCGATTTTTCATTTTTCTTCCGGGACCGGAAAGATTTCACTGACAACACCCCCTGGGACTATCCTGCTGACGATCCTTCCCTGGCCAACAATCAGAAATTGATGGCTGA
>CBDTYO010000133.1:0-9950 GCA_965364615.1 uncultured Bacteroidia bacterium | reverse complement strand
ATAAAGTCCACGGCAAAGTTGTCGTAGCAATCTCCGGTGGGCCTTCTTAACCTGCTGCCCATTCCAACGGCTTCCACGGGATGGCCTCCCACAAACCAGTTGCTCACATCAATGTTATGTACATGCTGCTCCACAATATGGTCGCCCGAAAGCCAGGTCCAATTCACCCAGTCACGGATCATAAACTCCATCTCTGTCCAGTCAGGCTGCTTTTCCCTGTGCCAAAGCTTGCTCTGGTTCCAGTATACGTTGGTGGCAACGATATCCCCCATCATCCCAGCTTTCACGCGGGCTACTACATTCTGGTAGTTCCAGGAATGACGGCGCTGGGTTCCGGTGACCACGCATAAGCCAGCTGCTTCAGCCTGCTTGGACGCAGCCATGATGGCGCGCGCACCCACCGGGTCAACGGCCACGGGCTTCTCCATAAAGACATGTTTGCGGGCTTCCACACAGGCCTGGAAATGTTCTGGACGGAAGTAAGGTGGAGTGGCCAGGATTACCATGTCCAGATCCACTTCCAGCAATCTTTTATATGCATCGAAGCCGACGAAGCAGTTGGCATCATCCACCTCTGCATCCTTTTGTTCCTTCAGTCTGTTCCGGATCCCATCGATTCTGTCCTGGAAAACATCAGCAAGGGCTACAATGCTCAGGTTAGGTCCTGCATTCAGAAAATCGATGGCAGCGCCGGATCCGCGTCCGCCACAACCCACTACTCCAGCCCGGATGGGTTCTCCGTCAGGAGCCGTTTTTAAGATGGTTGGCTCAGTTACCGAAACGGCTTTTGTTTCTGTATCAGAAGTACATGATTTAATCAGTTGGCTTGCTCCTATGGCACCCAGGGCGCCAATGGCTGCAGTGTTCCCTAAAAAACTGCGCCGGCTACTTTTGTTAGTTGATCCCATATTGTTCGTTGTTAATGGTGTGAAGAAATGATGTAGTAAGTTAGTCTTTATTCTGTTTCGTTGTATTCACAAACCACCCTGAATCCCACATGGAACTGGTCCGAATACCACCATTTGCTTTTGGGAATTTGAGGATCGGTCTTCAGCCAGGCATCGGTTTGGGTATAATCCCTGGCGGCAGTTCGTACCCTGTCCGCCGCATCTCTGTAAGAGCCTCCGCGGATCACATGCTCTTCACCTTCGGCAGGGCCCCGGGGATTCGTCAGTAGCTCTTCACTGTATTGCGCATAGGCATCTTCAGCATACCAGTCGGAACAAAACTCTGCCACGTTTCCCAGCATGTTCACCAGTCCGAAAGGATTTTCCATTTTGGTTTCGGGAGGAGTTGATTTTAATCCACTGTTCTCCACGTAGGCCACGTAACTGTTAATGCCGGCGGTATCGACCCCAAATAACTTATTGCGTATCCCTTGCTTCACATACCTTTTTGGGTCACCTTCAAAATAGTAAGGGCCTTCGGTCCCACCCCTGGCGGCATATTCCCACTCTGCTTCCGTGGGGAGCCTGTAGGTTTTGCCTGTGATTTTCGACAACCACTGGCAATATACTTCAGCTGCATGGTGGGTCATCGACATGGCAGGCATACGCCCTTTTCCCCACCCCTGATCAGGGGCTCCATAAGGAGGAGTGGGACCCGATATGGCATCCACCTCTGCCTGTGCGGCATTTAAATAAGTATCGGTGCTTTTTCCCTGCGCGCCTGTCTGCTTGAAAAAGGCCAGGTATTCATTCCACGAAACCTCGATCTTGGCCATGAAGAAAGGATCGACCTTCACCTCCCTCACCGGGCCTTCGTCAGGATTTCTGAAGGGCTCGTCCTCGGGACTACCCATCTGGAAGGTTCCTCCCGGAATGGCCACCATCTCAAAGCTCACAGACGAGCCGGGAATGTACTCCGTAAAATCGTTCAGTCCATTCATGGTTCCGGGTTCCGTATAGAGCTCTGCATCCACCGTTTCAACAATTCCAAAACCGACATTTTTACCATGCAGTCTATCCGGATCATAGTGGCCTACGGTAATGTGGCAATTGATGCAATGCAGTTCCCCGGCCTGGCGCTCATAGTAGAGATGGGCCTCCCGGCCTTCTTTGGTCAGTCCCAGGGGATAGTTGTTCTGGTGACAATGGATGCAGCTCACCTCGAAGGTGTGGCCTTTGGCGTATTCTATCTGTGATTTGGCTTCCCAGTTGAAGCTTTCAGGGTCTTTGGTCCATTTTGCCCATACATCGCGTGCCCCGGTTTTGGCTTTTTCAAACAGGTATCCTTCCCCATGAGGGGGCAGGTGGCAGTCCACACAATGCACCTGTATTCCCCGCTTGTTGTCATAATGGGTCGAGAGTTTCCAGCTGTCGGTGGAATGGGGATGGATGTGGCAGGATTCACAATATTCGTTGGTGGAGGTGGCTACGACCATTTTGTTGCCCAGGAAAACCAGACCTGCAGTCAAAAGCACCCCCAACACGAAAAGGATCCTGCCTGTTTTTTTACTTTTTCGGCTCATAATCAGAAGGGTTAAAGAAAACAAATTTTGATCTCAGATTCAAGCAAGATGTATTATGTACACTTATTTAAACAGATTCTAATTTTACTCTTGTATTCTTACATGTAACAGATATCCAAATTTGTGCGTATAATTGTCTAGGAATTTGACGTGTCAACCCGTAAAACGATGCACGGGGGAGAATCTCCAGCAAGGCATCCATTTTTTGATCATTAAACAACCATAATGCAGTCATTCATGGTATGAAATCTATGCACCCAACCATTATGATCCATCCACTCTCTCAGGAAGACCGGGATTTTCTCCATAAGCTAGTGAAGAACGGCGGCCCGGAGCCAGATGAATACCAGGAATTCACGGCCATAGTAAATAATTTGGATGACAGCGAATTGGATTACTTCAGAGAGGCCATCAAGGACTCATTGAATGAAAATACCCTGATCGGTCATGGGTATGTCAAACCTTTTGGATATCCAGGCGACTATACCATCATTCACAACATCTATAAGATGCATGTAAATCCGGATGCAAGATATTCCAACTGGGACAGATTTTTTCAGGACCAGGCCGGCGCACATGCGGTTCGCAACCGGAAGGACTATTTTCTGAAACGTTGCGCAGAGGTCGAAAAGCTAGACGGAGAGGTTAAACGGGTGCTGATTCTGGGTTCAGGACCGGCCACGGATGTGAACGAATACCTTCTGAAGCATCCCGGCAGTAAAATCAAATTTGACCTGGTTGATTTTGATCAGAATGCCATCAACTTTGCCAGGAATCAAAACAGGACTTTCAATGGGTCCATCGATTATTTTAAGATCAATGTGTTGAGATTTAAGCCATACCAGTGGTATGATCTAATCTGGAGTGCCGGGCTGTTTGATTATTTCAAGGATAAGCACTTTGTCTACATGATCAACAAGTATTACAAATACCTTGCCTCAGGGGGTGAGTTCATCATTGGAAATTTCTCTCAAAGCAATCCCACCAGGCGACTGATGGAGGTATTGTCTGACTGGTACCTGGTGCACAGATCCAAGCACGATCTGGTTCGTATGGCCCTGGAAGCTGAAGCCTCTGAGGAATTGGTACAAGTGGATATGGAAGAATTGGGGGTAAATCTATTTTTGAGAATCAGGGCGGCATAGCATGATCAATCTCAAAGGCATATTCAAAGCCCACGTGGTGGGGACGCCGGCCTCTGATCGGGACGAATGGCAACAGAACCGTTTTACGCTGGCCTTTACGGGAGAGATTGAACAGTATGAAAAGGCCTTCAGGGACGATTACTTCAATCGCTCTCTGAGGCCCATGCGTTTTTCCCTGGTCCTTTCCACTTTCTTTTTTGCCATATTTGCCTTTCTGGATGCCGTTTTGCTCCCCGAACTGAAGAGCATGTTCTGGTTCATACGCTTCGGGATAATTACCCCCTTGCTCACGGCGGTGATTGTTTTCTCTTTTTCGACAGGATTCAAAAAGTTTATGCAGCCGGTTCTGGCGGGACTGATGTATGTTACAGGCCTGGCCATTATTGTCATGACCATTTTCGCCGCTAATCAGGCCGGCAATTATACCTATTACGCAGGATTGTTCCTGATCTTCATCATTGGCTATACCTTTATCAAGGCAAGGTTCATCTATGCCACCGTGGTGGGGTGGTCCATTGTGGCTACCTATGAAGTGGCAGCCATCTGGATCACCGATACCCCTGTGGAGATCCTGATCAACAACAATTTTTTCTTCATCAGCGCCAATGTCATCGGGATGTTCATCAGCTATTTCCTGGAGCAATCTGTCCGGCGGGATTTTTATATGAGGATATTGTTGCAGAAGGAACAGGAGAAGGTCCAATCTGCCAACAATGCACTGGAGAAGCGTGTTCAGGAACGGACCCGCCAGATAGCCCAGGCCAACAAAGACCTGAAAAAAGAAATAGAAATCCGCAAGCGGCATGAAAAGGATAAGACCAAGCTGGAGGGTCAGCTCATTCAGCTTCAGAAGATGGAAACCATTGGTACCCTGGCAGGGGGAATTGCCCACGATTTCAACAATATCTTGACTCCCATCCTTGGATATACTGAGATGGCCCTGGAAGAAATGTCCGAAGACAGCACCCTCAGGTACGACATCGAACAGATCAACAGTGCTGCCGTCCGGGGCAAGGACCTGGTTCAGCAGATTCTTACCTTCAGCCGGCAGGTTGACTTTGACAAGAAACCTTTGAAGTTGGATGAAGTGGTGACCGAGGTACTGAAACTGATCAGGGCTTCTTTCCCCTCCAACATTGAGATCAGGCAGGAGTTGGATAAGCAGTGCGGAACAGTGTTGGCCGATTCTACTCAGATGCACCAGATCATCATGAACCTGTGCACCAATGCCTACCACGCCATGAAGGGCCATGGAGGTGTGCTGACGGTCAAGCTGGATAAGCAAAAGGTGGGAGCACGTTCCATCAATGGATCGGCCAAGATTCAGAAGGGAACCTATGTAAGACTGACCATTTCGGATGACGGACATGGCATGGACAAGCGCACCGTGGAACGGATTTTTGAGCCTTTTTTCACCATGAAAGAGGTGGGATCGGGATCGGGATTGGGTTTATCGGTGGTACATGGGATTGTGAGCAACTACCAGGGAAGCATTGTGGTCGAAAGTGAACCGGGAAAGGGCTCTAGCTTCGCCATTTATCTGCCACAGCATTCAGAGTATTACGATGAGGAGAAAGCAAATACCCAGCGGATGAAAAAGGGCAGGGGGAGCATTATGTTTGTGGACGATGAAAAAGAAATCACTTTTATGGGCAAACGCATGCTGGAGAGTCTGGGCTACACGGTGGATATCAAGACCGATAGTCAGGAAGCCCTTGAAGAGTTCCGAGCCAGGCCTCAAAAATATGATCTTCTGGTAACAGACCAGGCCATGCCCAAATTGATGGGAACCGAATTGATCGCCAGGATCAGGGAGGTCCGCCCGGATATGAAGTCCATCATCATCACTGGTTACCAGGATTCCATCCCTGCCAATGCCATGGAACAATACGGAATAGCAGATATTATTTCAAAACCCCTTATTTTGAGCGAGTTCAGCGAGCTTATTGGTAAAGTACTTGGTCAGAATCCTCAAAAATCCACAGATGAAAAGAATACTAATCATTGACGACGATCATCACATTTTGCTGATGCTTAAAAAAATGCTTGAAAAGGCTGGTTTCGAAGTGGACCTGGCTTCCAATGGGGTCGATGGATTGGAGCTCTTTCAAAAGATACAGGCCGACCTTGTGATTACGGACATTATCATGCCGGAAAAGGAAGGCCTGGAGACCATCCGTGAAATGAAAAGGATGCGATCAGACCTGAAGATCATAGCCATGTCGGGGGGCGGAAAGATTTCAGCCGATAACTACCTGGAGACCGCCAAGATATTTGGAGCTTCCCTGGTCCTGGAAAAACCCTTTACCCAGAAGACCATGGTCGATGCAGTGACCAGGCTCATAGAATCAGAATAGGAGCAGGGCTGAAAGCAGGGTGGTCCCAATCACAATGATCCTGTAAATTCTTTCAGGCAGCAGGCGAACCAGCCAGATCCCCAGAAAAGCCCCTGCTGCAATGGCTGGTATCAGCAGCACATCCAGCAAGAAAGATTCCAGGGTGATGGTCCTCCACGACCAAACATGCAAAGGCACCTTGGACAGGTTCACAATAAAGAAAAACCAGGCCCCGGTCCCTATAAAGACATTCTTGGGCAGGCGCATGGATAGCAGGTAAAGGGCCATGACCGGACCAGCAGCATTCCCGATCATGGTTGAAAATCCACCCAGGAGCCCCAGTCCGGCTGCAAACCACCTTGAGCGTGGGATCCGGAGCTTGTCCGACCTCAGATCCCTCCAGATCAGAATCCCGATACCACCGATCACCAGGGCCGCCAGAAGCCTGTTGAAGCTTTGATCGGATATGGATTTGCCCACCAGGGTGCCCACCAGGATTCCTGCCAATGCCCAGGGCAGTAGGCGAAGAACATGTTTCCAATCTGCATGGCGGTTGTACCAGCTAACTGCAAAAACATCAGCAAAGATCAGGATCGGAAGCAGCAATCCTACCGAGGGGCGGCCCCCAAAGGCATTGGCAAGAATGGGGACCACCATCATTCCGAATCCTGACAAACCTGTTTTGGCCATGCCGATCAGCAGGCCACTGAGAGCCAGAAGCACCCACTGCAGGGTATTCAAGTCATATGATTGAAAAAAATCTGTGATCAAACCTTAATAAAAATCTTTCTTCTGTAAAGGATCAAGGCCGGTACAAAGATAATCAGCATGTAGATCACAGCGTAAAGCATGGAGGCAAGTTTGGGATCAAAACCTATTTGAGTAAGGCCATTCATAAAGGATTGGTTGAGTGAAGCACCACCTATCTTCAGGTCATAGAACACCAGGGTAAGCACCCCTGCCAGCACATAAGAGGTGATGGCATTGGCCCCGTAAACCCTTCCCAGGAAGGTCCACTTTTTATATCCCCACATATCGACCACGAGGATGCAGGTGGCCAGTCCCAGTGTAGCCAGCCCGGAGGTATAAAGCACATAAGAGCTTGTCCAGATGTTTTTGTTGATGGGAAAGAACCAATTCCACAGTCCACCTGCCAGGAACATAGAGAATCCAATGAAGTAGAGCCAGACCAATCTCTTATTTTCATCCTTTACGCTCAGGTACAACTTTCCTATCAGCATCCCGGTCATTCCCGAAACAATGGCTGGGAAAGTACTCAGGATTCCTTCCGGATCCCAGGTTTTCTGCCACATGACACCCGGAAGAAACAGGGTGTCAAAATAGTTGGCCCAGTTTTTTTCGGGGACCGACAGATCGGGTGCGCCCACTCCTGGGACCGGGATAAAGGCCACCCAAATCCAGTAAATCAAGAGAATGGCTGCCCCGATTCGGATTTGCTGTTTCCAGTTGGTGTTGAGAAAAAGCAGTGCACAGGCCAGGAACACAAAAGCAATGCGCGGAAGTACACCCACCCAACGGATATTCCCAAAGTCGAACTGGGGGAACAGCCAGAGGAAAATCCCTAGCAAGTAGATGTTCACCGACCTGATCAGGATTTTTCGGTATAAGCTCTTTTTGGGGGCTCCTGCTTCCATTCTTTTGGAATAGGCCAGGGCAATGGAAACGCCCACGATAAACAAAAAGAAAGGAAAGATCAGGTCCGTGATGGTACAGCCGTTCCATTTGGCATGCAGCAAGGGCCGGTAGACATGGTCCCAACTGCCGGGGTCGTTCACGATGACCATGGCAGCAATGGTAAATCCACGAAGGGCATCCAGGGAGATCAATCGGTTCGGTTTTACAGGAGCAGTAGTGTCAGTCATGGTGAGTTTTGTTGGAGGTTTTTGTAGATTTGTTGTGGCACTAAACTACAAAAAAACAACATCATTAAATTTCTCAGACATGAAAAGAACCTTCCTGCTTCTGACAGCTCTTATCTTCATTATTTCCTGTAATCGGGTGGACCAGAGCAGCGGCTCAAATGAAAGTGGCGTAGCACTTACCTGGAGTTTCCAGGAGAATGACCCTGTAGGGCATTACTACAGCGCCGAATTTGTCCTGAAAAACCTGAAAGATAAAGCACTCACCGACCAGGGCTGGGCCCTCTATTTCAATCAGCAGGGACTGGGTGTTTTGAATGAAACTGTGACAGGGAACGTGGATATCAAGCATATCAATGGTGATTTGTTGAGTATCACTCCCCAGGAAGGATTTTTGCTTGAACCTGGTGCCTCGGTGGTAATAGCCTATCGCAAACCTGGCTCCTTTTTGCTTGAATCTGAAGCCCCCCTCCATCCTTACATGGTGTATGAAGGTACGGATGAAGAAAGCCAAACGGCAGTATCCATAGATGATTACACCCTTCTTCCCTTTCCTTCACTGGATAAATTTTATCCCCCCGAAATGGGAATTGTGCTTCCCGATGCAGCCTGGGTGTATGCAAAGAACAGCGGCACCTCACTTCTGGAACCCGGCGAATCCGGAAAGGTCATACCTACACCTGTGACAGAAAATTACACCGGATCCAATATGGCACTGTATGGTGATTTGGCCATTGCCTATGAGAGAGGGCTTGAAAATGAGGCATCTTATCTATCCGAAATGTTGAAAAGTGTGCGCGGTTCGGCCCCCAATGTGGTGGAGGGAACGGATGGAATTCCCGGGACCATCACTTTGCGCATCGATCCAAGGATCAGTGGGACCGAAGCCTATCAGCTTGTTGCCACACCTGAAGATGGGATCATTATTGGCGGAAGCGATGAAGCAGGGGTATTTTATGGCATCCAAAGCCTGCTTTCTGTCCTTCCTGTCAATGCATGGGCCAATCCTTCCTCCTCCCTGGAGATGGAGATGGTATTTATTGAAGACAGGCCCGCATTCAGCTACAGGGGGATGCATCTCGATATAGCCAGGAATTTCATTGAAGCAGCCGACATCAAGAAGCTGATCCAGGTCATGGCATACTATAAAATGAACAAGCTGCATCTTCACCTGACAGACGATGAAGGGTGGAGACTCGAAATACCCTCCCTTCCGGAACTCACCGAGGTAGGGGCCTACCGGGGACATACCCTTAGCCAGAGAGATCACCTGATACCGGCCTACGGATCGGGACCTGATCCTGCTCCGGAAGGGAACCATGGAAGTGGATATCTTTCACGGGAATCTTTTATTGACTTGCTCCGATTTGCCTCGGCACATCACATCGAGGTTATTCCTGAGATCAATTTCCCCGGTCATGCCCGTGCGGCCATCTATGCCATGGAAACCAGGTATGACAGGCTGATGAAGGAAGGCAAACAGGATGAAGCCGAAAAATACAGGCTCATCGATCCGGAGGATGTATCCGTGTATAATTCTGCCCAGAACTTCAACGACAATGTAGTTTGTGTCTGCACCGAGGGACCATACAGGCTTTTCGAAACCGTGGCGGATGCACTTATAGGCATGTATGAAGAAGCGGGACTCACCCTGAAGATCCTTCATACCGGTGGTGATGAAGTTCCGGGTGGTGTCTGGAAAGGTTCGCCCATTTGCCAGTCCTTCCTGGAGGATCATCCCGAAATCGGGGGCTTTGAAAACCTGCAGGCTTATTTCGGGAGCCGGTTGTATGAGATCCTTGAGCAAAGGAACCTGGTGATGGCAGGCTGGGAAGAGATCGTCATGAAAAAGAACGAAGAAGGGAAATGGATCCCCAACCCGGATTTTACGGGATCCGATATGCTCCCATATGTCTGGAACAGCATATATGAGAATCTCGACCTGGGCAACCGGCTGGCCAATGCCGGATTCCCCGTGATCCTCTGTAATGTGACCAATTTCTATATGGATCTGGCCTACAGCCATCATCCGGAAGAAAGGGGTCTATACTGGGGGGGATTCGTAAATACCCGAAGCTCCTTTGATTTCATTCCTTTTGATGTTTTTAAAAGCACCCTG
>CBDTYO010000132.1:0-9959 GCA_965364615.1 uncultured Bacteroidia bacterium | reverse complement strand
GAAAGGGATTCTCATGGGACCTATCTATTTAAACCTGATCCACTTCTCCATGTAATGGAGACTTTTGACGGGCACTCCTTCTTCGTCCACGGGCCAGATCTGGGTAAGGGTATCGTTATGTATCTCCAGGAAGAGTTTTACCGTCTGTCCCAGGTATTCTGTGGCGCTGTGATATTCCACGATCTCCTGATAATCGGTGCCTTCCAGGGTGAATTTTCCTCCGCCGAAATTGTCGGTCATCACGGAATCTTCAATAAATACCCCTACCAGGGCCCACCTGTCACCGGACCACATTTTGATTTCGCTACCCTGGGCCTCACCAGGAAAAATCATGGTGCTCTGGTCACCCTTGACCTCATATTCGTAGGCCAGTTTCCATGCCCCTTCCATGGGAGAGGTATGTTCCGGGGTGCAGCTAAGTAATAATACAGGGAATAACAGGCAAAGCAAGTGGATTTTTTTCATTGCGGGAGTTTTGGTTTTTGTAAAATTGGAGCTCATTGCACATTAAAAGTACGACAGATTCAAAAAAAGTCAAATTCCGGGCAGGGTATTACACCGTTTCGGCTGCAAAAGAAGCTGGATCCACAAGGTAGGGCTCCTTTTTTTTATGCGGGATTCAGACAAAAGCCTTAACTTGTAGAGGTAATTTGAAGACAAGCCATGAATGCACTTTTATCACGCCAAGCTCTGAAGGCCCTGGGATTTGCCTTGCTCCTTATCACGTTCGATTCCTGCCAGTTTGCCCAGTCGGTGGAAAAGGATCTGGCCACCGGAATGAGCACCAGGGGGGATGGACTTTCCTGTGAAAAGGTATACCTGTCTGACGGGGAAAACGTGATCAAACGGAACACCTTTGTCTACGGTGAGGTCTACTATGTGAATTTCGATGGCTTGGAAGGATTTGTCATGGACGGTCAGGGTGCATTTCCCAGCATGCAATTGATCATTGTCAGCAATAAGGGAGATACGGTGCTGTATGTCAACGACATGTATGATGAATTTGTGCAGGGGATCGAAAATGATCCCCTGGATCTGTATGGCGAGGTCACTGTCGCAGATCCCATCCATTCAGGGGGTGAGTATACACTTTATGTGATTATCCGGGATAGAAATGGAAAAGGAACCTTCAGGGCCATCCTCAAATTTGACGTAGTACCCGATGAGGGGATCAGCATAAACAGCAATGGGGTCAGTTATAAAGAAATCTATATGTTTTCTCAGCAACGGGGCCGCACCATCACCGATGGTCAGGCAGAGTTCAATGAAAACATCTACATGCTGTTCGAAGGCCTGGAAGGATTTTCGGTGCAGGAGGGCAAGGTTTACCTGGGCTTGAGTCTGGAGATCACCGATGCCACGGGGAACCTCATCCTGGATGAAGCAGACCTGCTCGGTGATGAGGGGATGAGCCAGGCGATGGTGCAGGAGCAACTGGCTCCGAACTTCATCCTCTCTGGATCACAGATAGCCAATCCGGTAACCTGCAAGGTTCGAATCTGGGATAAAAAGGGCACGGCCTGGCTCAACGCCTCCACAGAAATCAATGTGAATTAAACGATGAAGTCGGATCGGGTTACGAAGTATTTGATCATCATTGCCAGCCCCAACAATGAAAAATTTCCTTTGGTTCCTTGTTATCATGAGTCTGGTCCCGGATGTATCCGGACAAATCCTTGCAGGTAAGGTTCTGGATGCCTCGACCCGGGAGCCCATCCCCCGGGCCTCGGTCTTTTTCGATGGTACTTTCTCAGGGACATCCACCGATGATTTGGGCAGGTTCGAACTGGATGTGTCGAAATATCTAACGAAGCGTTTGACCATCAGCGCAGTGGGATATTATCCCCATGTGCTGGAGCACCTGGCTCCGGGACATAGTTATACCATTTTGCTTGCCAGAAATATCTATGAGATTGAGGAAGTACGCATCTCAGGCAAGGACATTGCCAGGAAGAGGAAGGAATACATGAGGCTGTTTAAGAAGGAATTTCTCGGTCTCACCCCCAGGGCCAGAAGATGCTACATCATGAATGAGGAAGACATCACCTTCAATTACCAAAGCGACAAGGATACCCTGAAGGCCATGGCCCGGACACCCTTGCGCATTGAAAACGATGCTTTGGGTTATTACTTTACCTACCACCTGGAAAACTTTGCTTATGATAAAAGGACAAAAACAGTGTCTTACCAGGGGAGCGTAGTATTTACCCGCGACCTGGCCGAGGAGGGAATCAGGACATTCATGTACCAACGAAGGAGGAACATGGTCTACAGAGGCTCCAACAAGGAATTCATCCGGAAACTCTGGAGCAATTCCCTGAAATCCTCCGGTTATGCCCTCAGGGATTACCATACAGGAGATTTGCTAACGTGCAGCGATGTGGTGATGAAGGATGCTGAGGGAAAAAAATACCTGAAATATCCCGGGGAACTGGAAATCCGGTACTCTGAATATATCAGCACCATCAGGTTGTTGGAGCCGGAGGTGTTCATTGATCGTGATGGTTTCTTTGATCCTTCAGCCATCCAGTGGGGTGGACGGATGGCTGTCGGCCGGATTGCGGATTTTCTGCCCTATGAATATTCAGTGGATCGCTGATACTTCGTTGGAAAGTTCAAGCCCCCGTTCCATCTCCTCCAGGTTCCTTAGGGTGGTGTTGGCGATCTGTTCCAGGGCTTCTTTGGTGAAAAATGCCTGGTGGGCCGTGATCAGCACATTGGGGAAGGTCATTAAGCGGGCTATCTCGTCGTCCTGCAGGATCTCCTCCGAACGGTCTCTGAAGAAAAGCTTCTCTTCCTGTTCATAGACATCGATGCCCAGGTATCCCACATGCCCTTTTTTCAGGGACTTGATCACATCGTTGGTATTCAACAGGGCACCCCGGCTGGTGTTGATGATCATTACCCCGGGTTTCATCAAAGCCAGGGTCTGGCGATTGATCATATAGGTGGTCTCGGGTGTGAGAGGACAATGCAGGGAAAGGATGTCCGATTCGGAAAGCAGAGTTTCAAATTCCACATATGCCAGACCCGTTTTGGAAAGATCCGCATTGGGATACATGTCGTAAGCCAGGACCCGGCACCCCATGCCCAGCATGATCCTGGCAAAGGCTGAACCGATCTGTCCGGTCCCGATCACCCCCACAGTTTTTCCGCTGAGATTGAAACCAATCAGCCTTTCCAGGGAGAAGTTGCCCTCCCTGACCCGGTTATAGGATTTATGGGTTTTGCGGTTCAGGGTGAGGATCAGGGCCAGGGCATGTTCTGCCACCGATTCGGGAGAGTAAGCCGGCACCCTTACCACCCGGATCCCGGCCTTCGATGCCGCTTCCAGATCCACGTTATTAAATCCCGCACAACGAAGTGCGATGGCCTTGATCCCAAGATCCTTTAAGACAGCAATGCATTCTTGATCCACCACATCATTGACAAAGACACAAACCGCATCATGCCCGCTGGCCAGGTAGGCAGTTCGGGCGCGAAGCCGGGTTTCAAGATGGGTGATCTCATGGGAGAAATTGGTTGCAGCATTACCGAAATATTCGGAATCATAAGATTTGGAACTGAAGAGGGCTATATTCATGAGGCAATGTTATACATTTAATATAATATGCATGTAATCAATATGTTAATACAATGTTAATTGTAAAAGCACCTGCTGTCCCCGTCCTCAACTCCTCAGCACAGGAGCTGATTTCTATGAGAAAATAACTAACTTGCCTTACATACAAAATACATCTAGTCATGAAGCACTTTGTTCTTCTGGGATTTGTCCTGATTTTTCTGGCAGGATCAGGCATGCTGGCCAAGGGAGCCGAGCCAAATAACTGGCCAAAGAAAATAGAAAAGGATGGAACCACGGTGATTATCTACCAGCCCCAGGTAGAATCTTTGACGGAGAACAGGCTGGAATCAAGGGCTGCTGTTTCTGTCACCGACAAGGAGTATACCGCGCCGGTTTTCGGAGCCATGTGGTTTGACTGCAAGGTGTCCACCGATCGTGATCAGCGAACGGTGCTATTGCTGGATATGAAGGTTTCTGCAGCCAAGTTTCCGGATGTGGAAGAGGAGAAGATCAAGAAACTCAACGCTTATCTCGAACAACTCGTTCCGGAGTGGGAGATGGAATTATCACTGGATCAGCTGCTGGCTGATCTGGATGATGCTGAGGTGGCAGCCAGTTTATCTGAAGACCTGAACAATGCTCCTCCGGAGATTATTTTCTCTACAGCACCCGCCATGCTGATCCTCGTGGATGGAGATCCCATATTTGAAGAGATCGAAAATACCGGCTACGAGCGGGTGGTAAATACTCCCTTCTTTGTGGTCAGGGACAGCAAAAAGGGCAAGTACTATATCAACGGGAGTGATCACTGGTACACTTCTGATAATTTTGATGCCTGGGAAGCGACCGAGAAAGTCCCCAAAAAGCTGCAGCAGATCGCCGAAGAGGCCCTGACAGATCCTGAAGTTGACGAGAATGAAGCCGCAGAACAGGAAGGCGATGAAAGCATTGTTCCGGACATTATTCTCAGAACCGGCCCCGCAGAGTTGCTGCAGTCAGATGGCGCACCTGAATTTAAGCCCATTGAGGGAACTTCCCTGCTCTATATGAGCAATACGGCCGATGATATCCTGATGCATATTGACACACAGGAATACTTCATCCTGGTGGCAGGAAGGTGGTACAGATCAAAGTCAGTGGACGAGGGTCCGTGGACCTTTGTGGAGCCCGATCAGATCCCGGGTGGATTTGCTGACATACCCTCCAATTCGGAAATGGCTGCCGTCCGATCCAGTGTGGCGGGCACCCAGGAGGCCAAAGAAGCCATCCTGGAAAACCAGATCCCCCAGACTGCCGAGGTAGATCGCCAGGAAGCAAGGCTGGAGGTCACCTACGACGGCAAACCCAAATTTGAGAAGGTGGGAAAAACAGACATGAAATATGCCGTGAATACCGATAAATCGGTCCTTCAGATTGGTAATCGCTATTACTGCTGTGACAATGCCATTTGGTTTGAATCTGATTCCCCTGCGGGACCCTGGGTGGTCAGCGTGGTGGTTCCGGACCAGGTACAGGAGATCCCGCCGGAATCACCTGTATACAATGTGAAGTATGTGTACATCTATGATTCCACACCAGAGGTGGTTTACGTGGGATACACACCGGGATACACCCACTCCTATGTGTATGGAGGATGTGTCTACTACGGCACAGGATATTATTACAGGCCCTGGTACGGGGCGTATTACTATCCCAGGCCGGTGACCTACGGTTACAATGTGCATTGGAATCCTTACACTGGTTGGGGATTCTCCTTCGGGGTATCCTATGGATGGATGACCTGGGGCTGGGGGGCTCCCCATTATGGCTACTGGGGACCCAGGGGATATCGTTATGGTTACCACTATGGCTACCGCCATGGCTATTCAAACGGCTATCGGGCGGGTTATCGCGCAGGGTATTATGCAGGCAGCCGGAATGCGTACAACCGTCCCACTCCCTATTCCAGCCGACCCAGGGCCTCGGCCAATGTATACAACAACCGTGCCCAGGGGGTAAGAAGATCAGGGGGCAATACCTACAATCCAAGGACGGGAGACCGGTTGGCTTCGGCAGACCGATCCACGAGGCCCACAGCACAACCGGCCAACCGGCCCAACAATGTATATACCGACAGGGATGGAAATGTTTATCGCAAGGATGGGAACGACTGGAACAGAGTGGACAACAGCAGGCCCTCCGCAGGTCAACAGCCATCCACCCGGGAAGCCAGGCCTTCCACCGGTCAGCAGCCCTCCACCCGGGAGGCCAGACCTTCCACAGGTCAGCAGCCTTCTGCCCGGCCCACCCCAACGGACCGCTCATCCAACACCTATACCCGGCCTGACCAGGCCAGGCCATCGACCGGCTCCGGCAATTTGAACAGGGAATATAATTCCCGGAGCAGGGGTGCTGAGCGTTCCCAGCAATACAACCAGAACAGGCCCCAGTACCAGCAACGGAGCAGTCCTCCCTCCAGATCGGCTGCACCCTCCAGGTCAGCCGCTCCTTCCAGGGCAGCGCCCAGCCGGGCGGGAGGAGGCGCCAGGAGAAGGTAACACAGGATAAGCGCACGGGAAAGTACCCGGATGGCATATGCCCCATTGATCACATACAATGCCCCAACGACAATGAAACGAGTTCCCATATTTCTGTGCCTGCTGGCATGGGCCACTGTCCTGTCCGGGCAGACCCGGGTCACCTTTACGCTCAATGTGAAACCCCTTTTTGAGAAGGGCCTGTTTTTGCCCTCTGAAGACCACAGAGTGTTTGTCAGGGGCAGTTTCAACGGGTGGGACGGGACCTCCCATGAATTGCAAAGGGTGCCTGGAAGCAGTTTGTACCGCAATACCTTTGATATGGCAGGTCAAACGGGCGATACGGTGACTTACAAATTTGTGATCCAAAAGGGGCCCGACCGTTTTTTCTGGGAGCACGATCCCAATCCCGCCCATCCGGATCATGGCAACCGGCAGCTGGTCCTTAAGCAGGGCGTCCAAAAGCTTCCCGAGGCCTTTTTCAGTTACAACGAATACTTCACCTGGCCGGTGGTATTCAGTCAGGAGAAGCTGAGGAAGGACTTCCGGCAGTTCCGCAAGATCCTGGAGGAAACACATCCCGCGCTCTATGATTATACCGAAAAAGAAGTCCTGGATTCCCTCTTTGAGGCCAATATGGATAAGATTGATGGTGATCTGGATTTCGACACCTTCCTGATGCTGATGACTGAGGTAATAGCCAAAGTGGGGTGCGGACACTCAAGTCTTTGGATTCCTGGAGATTACTGGAATATATCCCCCCAGAGAATGTTTCCCCTGATGCTTCACCTTTCGCTAGGGAAGGCATATGTTGAAGGGGATTATTCAGGGAGACAGCAGGTGCCACCTGGCAGTGAACTGCTCAGCCTCAATGGGGAACCGGTGGAACAGGTAGTATCCAGACTCAAATCACTGACCTCGGCCGATGGGTTCAATCCCTCCTACCGTGTGGCCAAGGTGGGACAGCATTTTGCGGTAAAATATGCGCTGGCCTATGGCTACCCCGAAATATTCCGGGTCAGCTATCAGGCACCGGGAGAAGTAGTGAGCAAAGAGGAAATGCTATTGCCCGTAAGCAAGCGTGACATCGATGAAGCCATGAGCACCCAGAACGAGTTGTCACTGAAGGAAGTGGGTGATGGGCATACGGCCCTGCTCACCCTTAATTCTTTCGCTTATTATGGCCAGGTGGATATGTTCCGGTCCTTTATGGACAGCGTATTCCAGGTCATCGACAGGAAGCAGATCGGGAACCTGCTACTGGATCTGCGCGGCAACGGCGGAGGGGATCCCTTCTGTGCTTCCTATCTCTGGGCCTATTTACAACCTGAATCCCTGCCATATTTTGAAGACCACTATGGCCGCTATGACACCCTGGCCAATCCGGTGCCCATGGCTCCCAGGCCGTTCAGAGGAAATCTGTATACCCTCATTGACGGACGCTGCTTTTCCACCACCGGTCATTTTGTGGGATTGCTGAAATACCACGGGGTGGGAAAATTTGTGGGCAGCGAAAGCGGAGCCACTTACACCTGCACCGGAAATGCCACCTACCCGGCCCTGGATGAGACCGGGATCATGGTAGGCACTGCAAGGGTCATGCGATACACCGCTGCGGTGAAAGACATGGATCCCATGCGGGGCGTGATTCCCGACTACCCTGTGGAGCTCACGCAAAAGGACATGATCAGCGGCCGGGATGCGGTGCTGGAATATGTTCTTCGGCTTTGCCGGGAAAAATAGTGGACCCTTTTAATGACTCTTGAGGACCCTCCTGGTGATGAAGTCGCCGGATCCGGTCTTTATCCTGATGATATAGATCCCAGCGCCCCTTCCGGTCATATCCAGCGAATAGATGCCCGTGGGACTGACGGGGACAGACCTGACAAGCGTTCCCATGGGATTGAACACCTGAACCTCCACCTGCTTTCCGGTCATTTCCATTCCCTGGATATAAAGATACTCGGAAAAGGGATTGGGATATACTTCCAGACCGGGATCCAGGTGTTCGGCGAGCGTTTCCGGGTAGGCATACTCCACCTTCGTCTCTGGCATCTGAAAGAATCCTGCCTCCTCATGGGTCACATAGGTGGTCATGCTTGCAGTGAGGCCCTGGTCATTGTCGGTATGCACAAACTCCCTGAAATACTCATCTTCCCAGGCGAGGGACCCGTCTTCCAGGTAGTAGGAATTTTTTATAGTGACGGTAATCATCCTGTTCCGGTCATCGAATTCGAACCAGGTCTCTTCCTGGGAATTCAACTGATCTGTAAGTTCGAAATATGTTCGGTAGTGGATGTACTGTTCATTCCCCTGTGCATCATACTCGATATCGGTCATCACGCTGCATTTTCCCGAATCCGGCTGACCGGCAGGGTAGAGGAATCTTCCAAAGAATACCACCTGATTGTTGTCATCGTAGCGCATGGTGTCGCAGGAAAACAGACTATCCCGGTAGGATTGCAGATACTGAACCACCATTCTTCCCTCTTCGTCATAGCGGTTGAGGTAGCTTCGTTCTCTCTGGATCTGGGGATCGCCCTGATCGATGTACCAGGTATGGACCCCTTCCGTCCTGCCGTCTGCACTGAAGCTGTGTTCCTCCGTGTATTCCCATTCAAGAGCCTGGGTCAGCCGGTTCAGCATCCTGGTTTCCAGCTTCACCAGCCGGCCTTCCCGGTCATAGGTATAATGGCTTTTTTCCACATGACTCTCTGTAAGGTCTATATAATCGCTTCGGCTGTATTCGTTTCTCTCTGCCAGCAGGCCCCCCAGGAACCTGTTTTCAAAGAAGTCCCTGCTCCACACTGCCCTGATCCCATTGTCGGTGTGCCTCCGTGACAGGAGGGAATTCTCGCCCTGTCCCGTATAGGATTTAAAATCGTAGCGTTGGGGAGCCCACCGGGAATCCCGGTAGTCCTCCCACAGTGTAAAGATCTCCCTGTGCAGCAGGTCGTACTTCCGGGTGGTTCTCCGGGAAGGGACCCATTCCTGCGGGGTCCCTTCCTGGAAGGAATCATAATAGTATTCCGTTTCGACCACGGTCGACGGGGGTTCCTGGCCAGCTGCACGCCACACGGGCCAGCAGCTTAATGCCAGAATAAGCAAGGTCTTCTGGTATCGTATGGGGTGCACTATGATTTTTCCCTGCATGTGATGGAAGGTCTGCAAGGATAAATTTACGGGTTTTCTCCGGAACCCCGGGGAAAGATCCTACTTAAAACTTGAGGGCCCCATAAGTTTTTTTCACTCCCCCAATCCCCGGATCTTTTCCCTCATATTCCGGGCCCTTTGAGAGATCTGAACCGCCTCGAAATCGCTGTCCCGGACTGCCTCATCTCCGTCGATACCGAACCCGATCCTGCTGCTCCCATCAAACTCCTTGGAAGCATCCATCAGGATCATTTTATCCAGTTTGATGCTTTCGCTTTCCCAGCGCGAAACCAGTTCGAGCAACTCATCGGCACTGATCTTTCCCACATCTATGCCAAGGCGTTCAGACAGCAACGCTGCTGTCCAGTCCCAAACTTCCGTTTCATAAGAAGTGTGGATCTGCTTCAAGCCGGAACAAAGTTCCTCCAGGCTGCCAATGGCGCCCGATTCGATATCGGCCATCAAATCCTGCACGGCTGTCTCGCTTGCCACCATGCCAGACAGATCCAGCCACCTGCCCGCTTTTTCATGGCTGATGGGGGCGAGCATGGACCGGAGCTCTCCCATGGAGCTGATTTCCTGATGGTGCTCCAGCCTGCCGAGGAGCTGGTTCCCGAGAAAAATATTCAGGGCCATCTCATAATACTTGCGGGTGGATTTCAGCATCAATCGTTTGATCCGGATACCCTTGTAGAGCACGGTCTCCTGCTTTTTGGCTGCTTTCT
>CBDTYO010000131.1:0-10011 GCA_965364615.1 uncultured Bacteroidia bacterium | reverse complement strand
CAAAAAAAGAGATTGGCTGGCCGACAACACAAAACCCGCCTTCTCAAGGATCCCCGCCATCTCCCCCATGGTATAGTAGTTTTTCGAGGAAGAGGCCAGGTACTGGTATGCCTTGAGGTTTCCTGAAATCATTCCCCCCAGGTACGGCAGAATGAAGCGTAGATAAAGGGTGTTGAAAAATCGCCAGATCGGGTTCTCAGGCCTGCTGCTCTCCAGCACCACCAGCCGTCCTCCGGGCCTGAGCACCCTGTAGATCTCCCTCAGGTGCTGATCGGCCCGCGAATTCTGATAGACCAGGTTCCTGATCCCGAAGGTGATTCCCAGGGCGTCGAAACTGGCTTCGGCAAAGGGCATTTCCCCTGCATCTCCTTCCTGGAATTCTACCGGGACCAATGGTTCATGCCCCATGAGCCTTTGGTATTTTATCCGGGCAATCTCCAGCATTTCCGGGCTGAAATCCAGTCCCTTGAGTTCCGCTCCCTTTTCTGCCTTCCTGGCTGTTTCCAAAATGAAATCGCCCGTTCCAGTGCACAGATCCAGCACGCTGCGGGGCTGCTTGCCAAGAAGCTCAGCCACGGCTTTCCTTCTCCAGACCTTGTCCCGTCCGCATGTAAAAATACGGTTGATACGGTCATAGGTGGAATGGATGTCTCCGTAGAATGATTGCAGGGGAAAATCCTTCATCCCCCAAAGATATGGTTTTTGCTCTTAGTCCACCCTGAAACGGGTGGTGGCTGACAGCACTTCCCCCTCAGGATCCACACCGCGGACCAGTATCACATACTCTCCGGGCGTTTCAGGGGCCCGAAAGGGGATCTCAAGGCCATTTCCTTTCTGCAGCTGAAGATCAGTGTTCCAATATATGGTGTTCCTGGTATCCGGAATCCGGCCGGATGCTGCCTTCTTCAGTCTCTCCCATTGGACCTGCCAGGACCCATGTTTTGGATAAAAGGATTGGTAATCAAAGAAATAGGATCCTTCAGGTAAATCAATCCCTGCCAGGTCCCCCTCTTTTGAATAAATGGCAAGAACACCCCCGAAAGCCACATTCCCTTTCAGATAGACCTCGTTGATCAGATCAATCCGCTCTATCTTCTCCGGGGGAAGGGCCAGGACGGCCTCGTGATCAAATACTGAAATGTGATCGATCATGATCAGGGGCTCATAGATGGCCATGGAGGCATTGTCGCTCAGAATACGGATCCTGTTCTCCCCCCTTTTCTTATAGAACTGAACATCCGGAACCAGGTTGATAAAAACTTCCTCCAGATTGGGCAGTCTCACATAATCGTCGATTAGCAGCTTTTTGACGCGGGTTCCATAAAAGGGGAGATTGCTGATGCCGGAAGATCCCGGGCCAGCCGCCGGAACTGAATCCGTGGCTGACCATCCCTTGCTGTAGGCTGCAGAGAGCTGTACATTCATGGCTGTTCTCCTGGCCAGGTCCTTTTCAGTTTCCGACAAAAGGAACTTATCCCGGGGAAGGAGAACCGGACGGGTGTCATATTCCTGGTCTATCCTTACCTCCAGAACAGTCTCTTCTGCCCTTTGAGGAGTGACGAACAGCTCCATCTGTCCCTCTGTGGCCGGCGTGCTGAAAATGAACCTGCCATGTTCATCGGAAATGGTGGCAAAATAATCGGGCTTATCTCCCAGCAAGGAAAAATGAAGTGTGGCATAAGTTACAGGTTCCTGCGAAGCATCCACCACGGTTCCCGAAATCGCCACCCCATTTCCCAGATCGGGCAGATAAGCCACCCTGAAATCTTCCTGTTCACTTTGGGACCGGGAGAATAAAAATTGTCCCCCGTCAAGATCTATGGCGCCTGCAGGAACCACCGTAAGGCAGCACTGCAATTGTTCAAGGTAGGCTGGCAGCGTCCCCGAAAGCTGCAATTTCACCTCGTCACCGGGCAGGTAGACCGGAGAACTGGTGGCACATTCCAGGCCGCCTCTGTAGGGTACCCGGGAGGCCGGAACGGGAGAAGTATCTCCCCCCCCATTTGCCGCCACTTCTGAGCGGAAAGGATTGATGATCTTCAGGGGTGTGTAGGCAAAGGAAGCCGGACCCTGGTTCCTCATCCAACGGGTGTAGCACTTCAGGGTATAGTCCCCTGTCAGGGCTGAAGCAGGAATTTGGATCGTGCCATGGGCCCTTCCACCGAGAAGCAAAAACTTTCCCTGAGCCACCGGAATCCCTGCCGGGGCGACCAGTTCCACATACAGCACACTGCTCCAGTAGGAACTACCCAAAGCACCTGACACCCGGTGTTCAGCCACAAATTGGATGTCTTCATTGACCGCATAGAGATTTCGATCGGTGAAAAGCTGCACCGATTCCTGAATCCTGGCTGCTTCCAGAGAAAACTCAGGATCAAAGGGCGATTGGGCCATAAGGGTCTTCCCTGCCAATCCCAAAAGGATGGCCAGCAGCTTCAGGTGATATGTCTTTGCGCTTATCATTTCCTACCAGTAATCAGGCCTTTCATTGTCCCCGCCCAGCTTGGTGCAGTTAAAGCATCCTTCCGGCCCTCCGAGCCATTCTGGTCCGGGACCCAGGGGTTGCAGAGAGATCAGGTAATAGTAATTGGTATAAATGAAGGTGCTGTTATCCACCAGGGTATCCAGCCTGCAGGTGAAGGCCCCTGCCCTGAATTCCAGGTCATCCTTGTCCACAAAGATCCGCTCTTCCTGGATCTGGGTGGCGTAGAAACAACCGAGCACCTTCTCCGGGGAATCCACCCGGTGGATGTTGCCCTGGCTGCTGGCCGGTTGTGTTTCGTAGAGGCTGGCTTCGCTGGCCGACTGAGCCGCTATTTTTTCCCAATAATTGAAAGCCTGGTCGGTGAGGGAATGTTGTTCCAAAAGGAGGCTGTACCGTTCTGCCAGCCTGGGAGTCTGGTCAGAAACATAGTGCAATTTGTTCTGGAAGATGCTGTTTTCGCTGAGCAGCCGGATGGAAGCGGAATACACCCTGTCTATGGTTTCGGTGAGGTAGCAGGTGGACACCGAATCCACCACATAGGGAATGTTGGATCCCCGGTACCTGACATATTGCGCCGTAAAGGGCGAATGATACTCCCAGGTGGCAATGGCTTTCCAGCGATAATTGCGGGTGCCGTCGGGATTGCCCTTTACATCGTTATAAAACTGGATTCCCTGCCAGATATCGTCAGGATCGGAGCCCCCGGAAGCCTGGGGAAGGAAGTACAGGGCATCCACCGGGGGACAGGGCAGCAAGGTGTCATATTCGGAGCGATAGCTTATCCCGTCCGGCGTATTCACGGTGATCGAATACACCTTGCCCACTCCCAGGAAGGGAGCCTCCAGCCAGGCCCTGTATATTCCCGGGCCAGCCATATTATAGAACTGCATATTCCCCTCTCCATCCTCCACCGTCACCACACATCCGTCCATGGGCCGGAATCCGGGGTTGTTGTAAGGAGAAGATCTGGATACACTTACTTCGTAGAAACCCGGACGGTCGCTGATCATGCCATCGATCACCATCACTTCCTGGCTTTCATTGATGCCGGGATCGAAAGGCTCAATGCAGGAACTGCAGACCAGCAGGAGCATCCCTATGATGTGGTATTTATTCACTGGCATAATTCCCCAGTTTAAAGTTCCAGCTCAGGGTGACGACCATCTGGCCAAAAATGGATAGCTTATAGCCATTGATGGTGCCTTCATCGTTCTGAAAATAGACCGAATAGGCATTTTTCCTTCCGGTGGCATTGTAGAAATTGAGCATCCAGTAGGAATGAAACAGTTTACGCTCCTTCAGATTTCCTTCCAGGTTGATGGAGAAATCCACCCGGAAATAGTCCGGGATCCGGTAGCTGTTCCGGTCCGAATAGTCGACAAACTGCATGCCATCCAGGTAGTATATGGAGACCGGATAGGTCACTGGCCGGCCTGTGCTGTAAACCAGGTTGGCCGAGAAGCTGAGCCTGCGGTTCATTTTCAAATTGGTCACCACGCTCAGGTTGTGCGGACGATCAAAGTTGGAGGGATAGGGCTTACCAAAATTGATCCGTTCCCCGGGCAATGGAGAATCGACCAGCATGGTAGATCTTGAATAGCTATAGGCCACCCACCCGCTTAATTTGCCCAGGTTTTTCTTTAACAGCGCCTCGATAC
The DNA here is from genome assembly GCA_965364615.1 of uncultured Bacteroidia bacterium. GTDB lineage: Bacteria > Bacteroidota > Bacteroidia > Bacteroidales. The sequence continues at coordinate 5,868 of CBDTYO010000131.1, read as the reverse complement.
CATAGGCTTCCTGGTCTCCCTGCAGGGTCACCTGCTCCACATGGGGGGTGGTAATGAAATTGGCTCCGTCGCGGTAATCCACCACATTCCCCATGGTTTTATAATATACCTCCAGGGAAGTGTTCACCCCACCCCTGGGAAAGTCCTGATAAAATCCCAGGGATACCTGATCCACATAAGGAGGTGCGATGTTGTAGTCGCAGAGCTTCCACTGGTCGGTGGGCGATATGGCAATGGTATTGCTCAGCATGAATATGTACTGATTGATCCTGTTATAACTCAGCTTCAGGGAGTTATTGGCTCCCAACATGAAATTCAGCGCTGCCCTGGGCTCCAGGCCTGTATAGGTCTTGATTACTTCGTAAGGTCCTGCATCTATTACCTCCTCCACACTTCCGGGTTGCATGGGCATTCCTTCTCCATACACCTGAACCTGCCGGGGACCCAGGGAGGTAAAGGTGGAGAAACGAAGACCTCCATACAGGGTCAGACGGGGTGTCAGGGTGATCTCATCAGCCAGATACAGGCCCGTCTCCACCCCATTGTCCAATCCCAGATCCACAGGGGCACGCATGGAAATTTCTCCATAGGGCAGTACCCTGCCGCGGTCGAGGTTGTAGAGAATGGCATTGCCTCCGAAGGTCAGCCTGTGTTTCCCCAGGGAAAGCCAGGTCATGTCCAGCTTGGTTTCATAGTGGTCAATCCTGTATTGCTGGGTCCAGGCCTCAGAAGCCACCTGCTCGTTGATGGTGGTAAAATCATAGCTGCCGAAGACCAGGGCCAGATCGGCCGACACCCGGGTGCCCATCCTGCGCCTGATGTTCAGCGACCCCCCGGCATTGTTGTAGTCGTACTGGTTGGTTTTGCCCAGCATGAAATAGTCGCTGCTGTAGTATCCGAAGGCCTTGATCAGTGTACGTTCTCCCGGTTCCCAGGTAAGCATGCCCGACATATCGTAGAAGTTGGCCTTGCTGTCTCTTAGCTCAGGATCCTCCAGCCTGGTCAGCAACCAGTCAGAATAGGTGGAGCGACCGGTGATAATGAAGGAGCTCTTTCCCCTGACGATGGGCCCCTCTACCGACAGGCGGCCTGTAACCGGACTGATCCCTCCATGGGCCGTATATTTATTCAGGTTGCCCTGCCGGGCCGTAATGTCGAACACCGAAGCGAGCCGTCCCCCATAGGAGGCGGGAAGGTTGCTTTTGTACAGGGTGAAATCCTTTACGATGTCCGGACTGAAAGAAGTAAAGAAACCAAAAAGGTGGGAACTGTTATAAACAGGTACCTTGTTCACGTAGATCATGTTCTGATCCGCTGCGCTGCCCCTCACATTGAAACCAGCTGCCCCCTCCCCGATGGTCTGTACTCCCGGCAGCATCTGGATCACCTTGAGCACATCTTTCTCTCCCATCACCACGGGCACCTCCTTCATCACTTTGTAGTTCAGGCGGTCAAAACCCATTTGCGTGCCCCGTACATTGTGGTACCTGTTGGCATGCACCACCACCTCGGTAAGTGCAATCACACTCTTTTGCATATGGATGTCCAGATCCCCCCCGGAGAGCACTTCCATATAGTAGCGCTGGTCTTCCATGCCCATGCACTTGAACTCCACGGTGTATTTTCCGGGTCTCACAACCATGGTAAAGCGTCCGTCCACATCCGTGGCGGTTCCTTTTCTCAGATCCTCAAAATAAATGGTGGCCCCGATCAATGGATCGCCTGTTTCCACATCGGTGATCTTGCCATGCAAAACCGCCACGTTTTTCCCTTCGCCTTCATCCTGGCTTCCCACCCGAAGCGTCTGCAGGTTCCCTGCCTTTCTTCCATCGATGTACCTTTGTTCTGCCGAAATGGGTGTATCCGTTTCCCCTTCGTCCGTCAAAACCCTTGCCCGCTCTTCACCAGTGTAATCAGGAAGCCTGGATACCAGGGGTTGCTCCCTGGTGAGGTAGATATAGCGTTTTCCCTCTATGTGATGATACAAACCCGCTGGCAGCAGGCTTTGCTCCAGGGTGCGCCGGAGGGAGAGGTTTTCGCCCGAAACTGTGATCCTGATCCCGCGAACCCAGGTATCCAGGTAATAGAAGGTGACTCCCGTCTGCTCTTCCACCCTGCTCACAAATTCCCGGAAGGGAACATCCTGGAAGTCTCCGCTAAAACTCAGTTCCCCCTCCTGGCCTTCCAGCTAGGCAGGGAACAGGGCCAGACAAAGGGCCGCCAAAAGGAGTATTCCCCTCATCCGGGCACCTCCTCGTTTAAGAGCTTCGAAGCGGCCGTGAGAAAGAGGTTCAGTTGTTCCGGGGAGGCAATCTTGAATTGCATGTTGTTTTGTCTGACCAGTCTCTTGATGGCCTTTTTATGGACCTCAGGAAAGAGCTTCACAAAATCACGTTTGCCCTGGAATTCATGGGTCTTTCCATCCAGTTCAAGAAGATATTTTCTTTTGGGAGGCGTGTACTGCTCGGTAAACCTGGCATCGCCCACCCGGGGGATCAGCTTCTTTTCCCAACTGATATAACAGACCATCCGTTCTGTGCCAATCACCTGGTAGATGCGCTTCTGTTCCCCAAGGATGCTGAGGTTTCCGAAAACATATTGAGCGATCCTGAACTCCTTCAACCGATCATTGACCAGAACCACCTGGTTATCGGCACCCGCCATGGTGGTGTATTCCACTTCCACCTGCTGATTGTAAATATCATACCTGAGCCATACATTGAAGTAAGTCACTCCCCGTATGTTCACCGAACCCTGGTGCACGAAGCCATCCAGCAGATAGGGATTGCCCAGACTCCGGGGATGGTGATCGTAATATTGCTTCCCGTTGACCAATTCCTGGTCCTGACCATAGGCCCGGTCGACCAGTACCGGAAATGCCGGCGAAGCATCTGCAGTTGCTTGTTGCCCATAGACCGGAAAGCTTGATGCGAGATAGAGGAGGGCGACCAAAGATAGAGCCCTTGGGGCAATAAATCTCATTCCGACGTGCTTATTTGGGAATTTAGACTCTGCATGCGGAAAATGGTTTAACGGGATCCTTTTATGAAATCCGCCACCTCCACATGCCCGGCCTGCTGGGCGAAGGCGGCCGCGTCGTCCCCGTCAATATCTTTCAGGCCGGGATCGGCGCCATTTGCCAGCAAGACTTTCACCACCTCCAGGTGCCCTTCGGCGGCTGCATGCATCAGGGCTGTAAAATGCTCATCTGAATCGATTGCATTGGGATCCGCTCCATGATCCAGCAGGATTTTTACGGTTTCCGGAAACGGGCCGGTGGATCCATACATCAGTGGAGTTCTTCCCATGGCATCACGAAGTTCGACCTTGGCCCCGGCTTCCAGGAGTTCCAGGAGAATCTTCGAATGCCCGTTGAATGCCGCAAAGACCAGGGCAGTCCGCCCCTCCGCATCTGCCGCATTTACATTCACTCCCATTCCCAGGAGCGCCTCCACATTCTGTTCATTGCCTTCATAAGCAGCCTGACGCAGCAGATCTTCGGAAGCAGGATCTGCCTGTCGCATGGGTGCTTGCGTGCTTTCTTGCTGCACCGCATCTGCCTCTTGATTCTCTTCCTGGCCTGTCCGGCTATTGCAGGCATGGGTCCCCAAAAGCATAAGGATAACGGCCACAGTCTGCGGTATGGGGAGATATTTCATCTGTCTGGATTTAAATGAGTGGATCAAGATAGGAAGAAATTGAAGCTTTTGTAATGAAGCATGCCACTTTTTCTCATTTTGTCACACATCAAAATAAAAACTGTGTCACCCCAAGGTATGAAGCACCATTACTGGTTTCGTATGGCTGACAGGCTTATACCAGCGGGGGCGGAACCTTGGAATCCGGTGATCCCCTAAGTACGGTTAAAAGAAGCGCCTTCGGCCGTTCCCAAAGCGGGGATTCACAACGTTGTTGTAGATGGATCCGAAGGTGTAGGTAATACCGACCTCGCCATTCACATTGTAAGCGGTGGCAAGTTCCTGAAGCTGCAATAAAATTTCCGCCTCAGAGGCCGATCCCCTTACCAGGGACAGCTGATCGTTGATCCGTGCCACCCCTCCCCTCAGACGCACCGAGAGGCCCTTCAGGATCCTGACGCTGATGAAGCCGCTGAGCTGAATCCGGTTCTTGGAGAAATCATGAAAGAAATTGGACCCTTCCAGAGAGACATTGATGGATCCCCATTTTTCCCTGACCTCATAGGCAACCTGCAGGGATTGTAGCCACAGCAATTCTTCCGTCTTCCCATAAATGGTGGTATCGTTATACATCCTGTAGGAACTTCCTGCCCCGTAAAGTATCCTAAGCTGCCTGCGTGTGGACTCGGAGTAAGGAAAAACGTCGTATTCAACGGAGGGGAGAAGGTCCAATGACAGATCGATGTTGTTGTAGCTCGATGACAGAAATTCGCCCCTGATCCCGCTCGACCAGTGTTCTCCATGGCTTTTCACGACCAGGGCATCCAGTCCCTGGTAGGATCTGAATTTGGTATACAGGGAATCATCAAAAGTGTATTTGGTCCGGGTGTACCGGTGGTCAAAATCCAATTCCAGCTTCCATTCATGGGTGATCCTGGTGGCCGAAATCGAGGATCTCAGAGAAAGCTCCTTCAGGGATTCCTCCCCTTCAAAATTGGGTTCGGCATCCAGCTCGAAAACCCAGTGGTTCCAACGGTCCTCCACCTCCTGTTTTTCCACATTTTCGCTGGGATCGATGGTGATTTCCTTGAAAAGGGGGCTTCTTGCCACATAAGGCATAAGACCCATTTTCAGCATCTGGGTACGCCAGATCCTGATATAATCCCGGGTATCGTCCGGACGGCTGGAATATACCAGCGTATCGTTCTTGCCAAGGAAATCCTCCTGTCCCACGAAAGTATAGGTATACTGTCGTCCCCCACTGCCGGTCGTCTGGCTGGTCTCCAGAATATACACCTGGGCCTCCTTCACATCCCTCACATAATTCACGTAGGGAATTTCCTCCCGGATGTAGTTCATGTCGCAAAACTGGCAATCAATGAATATGCGAACAGCATCCAATCGATTAGGAATATCAGTGGAGTCCAGCTCCTGTCCCTGAATTTGTACAATGGTAAATAGTCCCAGAAGTATGGGCAGTATTCTGCGAATAGGTCTGGTGTTTGTCATGTATCAAGAGTTTGGGTCTAACTAAGTTATTTTGACACTGAAAAAACAAGAAGGTTTAATCCTCCCGAAGAATTCCGGAGATCTTTCCCTCAGGTCTTCCATCCCTCCACGCACAATGCCTGATTCAGGGCGATTATGGCATTTTTATAGTCCTTTCTGTTGATCACAAATTGCATGTTCACCTGCATGAGGGACTGGGAGACCGCTTCCACATTCACGCATCCTTCATACAAGGCTGTGGCAGCCTTGGCCAGGGAGCCAGGATAGGTGATGTTGGTGCCCATGGCACAGATGAGGGCCGCCTTCTTCATGGTCACCTTGTGATAGAGACCTTTCAATTCCGTTTCAAGGGCCTTGGTCACATCCTTCTCCCAAACCACCATGGTAATGCTGTTGGCATTGGTGGCTTTCAGGATGTAGGAAATATGATGCCGCTGGATCACCTTCATGAGGTTCATGTCATATCCCACCTGGCCCACCATAAACGGGTCGTGCACTTCCAGGGCGATCACCTTGTCCGAACCGGAAATGATCTCCACCCTGGATTCCTCTCCCACATAGTCCTTGGATATCAGTGTCCCGGGATGCTGAGGTTCAAAGGTGTTTTTGATCCTGATATTGATGCCTGCCACCTCCAGCGGTTTGGAGGCCTTGGGATGGATCGCCTCCATTCCGATATCCGCCAGCTGATCGGCCACATTGAAGTTGGTGGCACCCACTG
>CBDTYO010000130.1:0-10017 GCA_965364615.1 uncultured Bacteroidia bacterium | reverse complement strand
TAATTTTTGCCTGATTTGATGGAATACAACCGACCCGAAACCTACCTGGAAGGAAGCACCCTGTTCATTGACAAGCCCCTGACATGGACCTCCTTTGACGTGGTCAACAAGATCAGGAGGCTGCTTAAGACCCAACTTGGGATCAAGAAAATCAAGGTGGGCCATGCGGGAACCCTGGACCCGCTGGCCACCGGTCTGGTGATCATATGCACCGGTAAAGCCACCAAACAGATCATGCAGTTCCAGGATATGGATAAGGCCTACACGGCACAGGTCCGGTTGGGTGCCACTACTCCCTCCTTCGACCTGGAGACTGAAGTAGATCATGAGTATTCCTGGAAACATATCACCCGGGAAGAAATCCTTCATGTACTTGCAGGATTTGAAGGAGAACAGGAGCAGATGCCCCCTCAATTTTCTGCCAAGAGCATGGATGGGAAAAGGGCCTATGTGATGGCCCGTAAAGGAGAAAAAGTGGAACTGAAAACACAAAAGATCCACATATCACATCTTGAGCTCCTAAGGGCCGAGCTTCCCGAACTCACGCTGCAGGTGGAGTGCAGCAAAGGAACCTACATCCGATCTCTGGCCAGGGACCTGGGTGAGAAACTGGGATCCGGAGCCCATTTGACCGGGCTCAGGCGCACCAGAATTGGTCCCTATGGGCTGGATCGGGCCATTTCTTTAGAAAACTTTGAAAAAAATCTTAAACTTTTGTAACCTATTTACGTTTCTTACGTATAACGAGGCTTGCATTGTACCAAAATTCACAATCCCAATATGAAGCTATCCCAGTACAAATTTGACCTTCCCACAGAACTTGTGGCAAAATTTCCCGCCAAAAACCGGGATGAATCCAGGTTGATGGTTTTGCACCGCGACACTGAGCAAATTGAACACAAGTCCTTCAAAGAAATAATCGATTATTTTGATGATGGTGATCTATTTGTTCTGAATAACACAAAGGTTTTTCCTGCTCGTTTATATGGGAATAAGGAAAAAACAGGGGCGGAAATTGAGGTGTTTCTTCTAAGGGAACTCAACAGGGAACAGCGTCTCTGGGATGTATTGGTGGATCCGGCCCGAAAGATCCGGATTGGCAACAAATTGTATTTTGGAGAAGATGATGTACTGGTGGCCGAGGTCATAGACAACACCACTTCGCGCGGACGTACCCTGCGATTCCTTTACGACGGGGAATACGATGATTTTAAGAAGACCCTCTTTGAACTGGGCGAAACTCCCCTTCCCAAATTCATCGAAAGGAAAGTAGAGCCGGAGGACAAAGAACGCTACCAGACTGTCTATGCCAAGCATGAGGGAGCTGTGGCTGCACCTACCGCAGGTATGCATTTTAGCCGTGAATTACTTAAAAGGCTTGAAATCAAGGGCGTGGAATTCGCATACATCACCCTTCATGTGGGGCTGGGCAACTTCAGAACCGTGGACGTGGAAGACCTGACCAAGCACAAAATGGATTCCGAGCGAATCAGGATCCTCACAGAAGCAGTCAAAGTGGTTAATGCCGCCAAGGAGCGTAAAAGCAATGTATGTGCTGTAGGTACTACGGTTATGCGCACGCTGGAGAGTTCCGTTTCCACAGATGGCTTCCTGAAAGAGTTTGACGGGTGGACCAACAAATTCATTTTCCCTCCCTATGAATTCAGCGTGCCCAACAGGATGGTATCCAACTTTCACCTCCCCTATTCCACTTTGCTAATGATGGTTTCCGCCTTTGCCGGATACAACCTCTTGATGGATGCCTACCAGGTGGCCATTAAGGAAAAGTACAAGTTCGGCACCTATGGCGACGCCATGCTGATCCTGTAAATGGTCTGGCATGCCCCTGATCAACTCCATCGTCTCCTGGGTAAACGTGAAACGGCTTCACCAGATTGAACTGTTTAAAAAGTACCCTTTTGACGTACAGCAGGAGGTTTTCTTAAAACTGATCGAACAGGCTTTGCGGACCACCTGGGGCGTACAATATGGCTATGATTCCATCAATTCCATCGAAGATTACCAGCAGCGTGTCCCCATCAGCACCTACGAGGATATGAAACCCTACATTGGCAGGTTGATGGAGGACGAACAAAACCTGCTCTGGCCGACCGAGATCAAGTGGTTTGCCAAATCATCCGGGACCACCGCTGACAAGAGCAAGTTCATTCCGGTGAGCTATGAAGCCCTTGAAGATTGTCACTTCCGGGGTGGGAAGGACATCATCGCATTTTATACCCAGCAAAAGCCGGATAATGCCATTCTTAAAGGAAAGGGCCTCACCCTGGGAGGAAGTGCAGAAATAAATAAGTTCAGCAACCAGTCCTATTATGGAGACCTGTCCGCAGTGATCATCAGCAACCTGCCCTTCTGGGCCCAGTTCATACGCACCCCTGCCGCAGAAATAGCACTGATCCCCGATTTCGAAGAAAAGCTGGCCAAAATCACACGCACCTCGGTCAACGAGAATGTGACCAGCATTGCAGGAGTTCCTTCCTGGAACCTGGTATTGCTAAGGGCTATTCTGGACTATACAGGCAAAAGCAACATCCTTGAGGTTTGGCCCAACCTGGAACTTTTTACCCATGGCGGAGTCAGTTTCACCCCTTACAGGGACACCTTTAAAAAGTTGATCCCCTCTGATCATATGAGCTACCTGGAGACCTACAATGCTTCAGAGGGTTTCTTTGGCATTCAGGATGACCTGCAGCGCGACGATATGCTGCTGATGCTGGACCTGGGTATATTTTATGAATTCATTCCTTTACAACACCTGAATGAGGCCAATCCTCCCATCTATACCGTGGGGGATGTGGAAATGGGAGTCAATTATGCCATGATCATCAGCACCAATGGGGGCCTTTGGAGGTACATGATCGGGGATACGGTCATCTTTACATCCCTGTTTCCTCACAGAATCAAGATCTCCGGACGGACCAAGTATTACATCAATGCATTTGGAGAGGAAGTGATCGAAGAGAATGCAGAAAAAGCGCTGATGGCTGCCTGCAGAGAAACCGGAGCGGCGATCAAGGAATATACGGCCGGCCCCATGTATATGAGCGATGATAGCAAGGGGGGACATGAATGGATGATTGAATTTGAGCATCCGCCCAACAACCTGGAAATATTTGCTGAGGTGCTGGACCGGACCCTGAGTTCCGTCAACTCGGATTACGAGGCAAAACGCTACAAAAACATCACACTGGTCCTGCCAAAAGTGGTATCCCTAGAGCCCGGCACCTTTTACCGGTGGATGCAGAAACGGGGCAAACTGGGTGGCCAGAACAAAATCCCAAGACTGGCCAACGACCGAAAATATTTAGATGAACTATCAGACATTCTAAGCCGAAAAAGTTAGTATCTTTAGTCTGATTCACCCAATAAATGAAGCAGTATGCATGTAGCCGTTGCGGGAAACATCGGGTCAGGTAAAACTACCTTAACCAGTTTATTAGCAAAGCAATATGGGTGGGAAGCCCATTACGAGGATGTGGATGACAATCCCTATCTCAATGACTTCTACCAGGACATGCAACGGTGGTCATTCAACTTACAGATCTATTTCCTCAACAGCCGCTTCAGCCAGATCGTGAAAATCCGGCAATCGGGAAAGAAAATCATCCAGGACCGCACCATATATGAAGATGCCTACATCTTTGCCCCCAACCTGCACAGCATGGGCCTGATGAGTACCCGGGATTTTGAGAATTACTTCGCCCTGTTCAACCTGATGAGCTCTTTGATCGAACCCCCCGACCTGCTGATTTATCTGCGCGCCAATATCCCTACCCTGGTGGACCAGATTCAACAGCGGGGCCGGAAGTACGAGAACAACATCAGGCTGGACTACCTGAAACACCTGAACGAACGTTACGAAGCATGGGTGGAAACCTACAGCCTTGGAAAGCTTCTGATTGTGGATGTGGACAATCTCAACTTTAGGGACAAGCCCGAGGATCTGAGTGCGATCATCGACAACATCAACGCACAGATACACGGACTCTTTTAGCCCGACCACCCTATCAAACAGCAGAGGTAAACAAAAAAGAACGGACTACACATGCAGCCCGTTCCATCGATTACCTAATAGAAAAATCCCCCTATTCAGTACCTGATTCCTCATTGGGAAGGAAGACCACATCGACCAGGTTGGGATTGTCATAGAAGGCCTGCATCACTTTTTGGACATCCTTGGGAGTCAGCTCATTGACTATGTCCTCATAGTTGGCCGGATCGTCATAGTTTATTCCGTACACATAGTAATTGTACAATGTGGAAAGGTAGTACGAATTGTGTTCCTTGCTTTGCTGTCTGTCTTTCAGGATATTCTCGACGGTTTTGGACAGATCTTCTTCGGACGGGCCCTCACTGGCCAGCTTGTCCAGTTCGTCATACACAATTTTCTTCAATTCTTCAGCCCTTTCAGGGTCACAATCAAACCGGATCCGCATGGTGGCCTTTTCCACGGGCATTTTGCTCAGCGACGTTCCGATTCCCACCCCATAGGTTCCGCCTTCCTCTTCACGGATCGACTCGGTATAGCGAAGGTCCAGAATATTCTCAATGACCCTCATCACCATGCGGTTATAGGGATTGTATTCCATCTCCTGTTTGATCACGATGTTCACATTGGCTTTGGGAATGGCCAGGGTCATGGGGATCACCTTTTCCACCTTCCCCTCCGGCTCATTCACCTTGCGGTCTATCCAGCTCTCCTCCCTGTCAAGATCGCCAATGGCTCCCAGATACCTCTGGGCCAACTCCTTCACTTCTTCCTCTTCCATGTTGCCCACAATGAAAAACAGAAAATCACTGGCATCGGCAAAACGGTCGCGGTAGATTTCTTCCAGGCGGCTATATTCTATATCCTCAAGGAATTCTGTATCCAACACCCGGGTCCGGGGATGATAATCCGTCAGGATCAGCTCCAGGGAATCGCTCATCACTTTTTGCGGATTGTTGTTCATGTTCTCCACAAACGCCAGGAATCTGGCTACAATGGCGTCATGGGCTTCTTTGTCAAACCGGGGTTGATTGAAATGGAGGTAGACCAGCTGCATCATGGTTTCCACGTCTTTGGGACTGGCCGTACCGGACAAGCCCTCGGAAAGTTCCCCCAGACTCAGTGACAGGGAAACATTTTTCCCGGTGAGCATTTTCTGCAGGCCCATGGCATCAAAATCGCCTACTCCATACATACTCACCAGATCGGTCAGCATGCCGGCATTGGGAACATCTTCCGCTCCATAGAGCGAGCTGCCCCCTTTGCTGTATCCGCGGATCTGGACCTGGTCCTTTTCATAATCAGCATGCCTGTAGACCACGGTGGCTCCATTGGCAAGGGTCCATTCCACGGCATCCAGCACATCCAGCTTCTCTTCGCTTACAATACCGGCGAGAGGGGGTTCCTCAGAAACCAGCGATTCCGCCAGCGCTTCATCCTCATAGGGCTTTATCTCTGCAGAGGCCACCTGTTCCATGATGGCCAGGGAAGCAGCCTCTGAAAGATGTTCCACCCCTTCTCCTTCAGGCCCCTGCACCACCAGTACCCTATTATCTTCAGCGATCCACTTGTCCAATCGCTGACTGAAATCTGCCAGGGTAATGGTGGGAAGAATGGCCTGCACCGCCTGGTAGGCAAATTCGGTGGATGGATAGGCATCCCCTTCCAGAAAATTGTCCACATAACTGTTGATGAACTCATCGTTGCTGATCTTATCCCGTTCCTTGTAGTATTTTTCCCATTGCGCAAGTATTTCGGCCTTGGCACGATCCAGTTCTCCCTGTGTGAATCCAAATCTTCTGGCCCTTTCCAATTCGGTCATCAGGTTTGTGAAAGCCAGTTCTTCCTGGTTGGGTTTGGGGATGGCCAGTGCCTGCAACGCTTCATACCCCCGTTCATAATCCCCGTAATTCACCAGACCGACCACAAAGGGAGGATCGCCTTTCTGGACCAGCTCCTGGAACCGTTGTCCCATCATGGCATTAAAAAGTTCGTGGATATAATCCTCCCTGTGATCCATGAAGGTTTCTGGCCCGGAATGTGATTTCCGGTGACGGATCATGTACTGGATCATGGACTGGGGGGCCTCTGGATCGGTCACCAATCCAAATACAGTCCCCTCATGATCGGGTATTTCGAAAAAGGGCCTTTCAGGCGGATTCTCTATTGCAGGGATCTGGGAGAAAAGGGCTATTACCTTCTTCTCCATCTCATCGGCATCAAAATCTCCGGCCATGGCAATGGCCTGGAGGTCGGTCCGGTACCAGAGATGATAAAAATCCCTGAGCGCATCATATTCGAAGTTTTCGATCACTTCCAGGTCCCCTATCACATCCCGCTCGGCAAATTTGGAATCGCCATACAGGTAGGGCATGGATGCCTTATACATCCTGAATTGGGCAGTTCGACGGGTTCTCCACTCCTCCTTGATCACCCCGCGTTCTTTGTCAATTTCTTCTTCAGATAGCAGGAGATAGTTGGACCAGTCATTCAGCACCAGCAAGCAGCTATCTAGTAGTCCAGGCTTGGTTACAGGCACATCGGTGAGGTTATACACCGTCTGGTTCTGGCTGGTATAGGCATTGATATTCCTCCCAAAAGCCACACCGTGCTTTTCCAGAAAATCGATGACCCCGTTTTCTTCAAAATGTTTGGTGCCGTTGAAGGCCATGTGCTCCAGGAAATGGGCCAATCCGTTTTGATTGTCCTCTTCGAGCAGTGCCCCCACATTCTGAATGATATAAAAAGAAGCCCGCTCCTTGGGCTCCTGGTTCGATTTGATATAGTAGGTAAGCCCGTTCTCAAGCACACCATGGCGCACACTTTCGTCATTGGGAACCGGCTGCATGGGATCCACCTGGGCCACAGTATTCATAAAAAGGGCCGTCAGTAGAATAATTGAAATGACAGATTTCAGATGTTTCATATGTAGGCTTTTTTTTGGAAACATGAAGGTACGGAGAAATTGGTGTATTAATGCATGTCCCATCGCACTTTTTTGTTAATTTAACTCCCAATCCATGAAAACCTTAAATCCAAACCCATGCATGTTTCACGTAGAAATTTCCTAAGGTTGGCAGGAGCCGGTGCACTGGCTGCACAGGCCCCTTCGGTATTTGCCTCAAACCCATCTTCGCATTCCCGTTTGAGGGGCATTCCTTTTCAGCTGGGGATCGCCTCCTATACCTTCAGGGAATTCAGCCTGGAGGAGACCATAGAAATGACCCGGCGGCTCGACATCCCCAAGCTATGCCTGAAAAGCATGCACATGCCACTGGATTCAACCCCGGAGGAAATCAGAACCAGGGCGGCCAAGGTGAAAGAGGCCGGAATCGATTTATACGGAGGCGGGGTGATCTATATGGCCAATGAAGAACAGGTGGAAAATGCCTTCGCTTATGCTGGTTTTGCTGGGATGGAGGTGATTGTGGGGGTCCCCGAGCATGAACTTCTCGGACTCTGCAACAAGAAGGTCAGGGAGACGGGCATCAAACTGGCCATCCACAACCATGGTCCGGGCGATGATAAGTATCCTACCCCGGAAAGCGCTTACACTCTGATCAAAGATTTGGATCCCGGTATGGGCCTTTGTGTGGATATCGGCCACACGGTCCGCATCGGGGCGGATCCCATTGCAGATACGGCCAGGTTCATGGACCGGGTGCTTGACATCCACATCAAAGACGAGGACAAAGCTGAGGCATCTGGAAAAACCTGCGAGATTGGGCACGGGGTTATTGATATACCCGGTTTCCTGGAAATGCTCCTGGAGAAGAACTACAGCAAAGTAGTCAGTTTTGAATACGAGAAGGACGGAAAGGATCCCCTGGACGGCCTGGCCGAATCGGTGGGATATGTAAGGGGGGTGCTGAGGATGCTTGCCTGAACGGATAAATTACTCTGATTCTGGCAGGAAATTTTCCAACACCCATAATTCGGAATCAGTGGAGGCTCCTCCTCTGCCCGCAAAGATGAGTTGTCGGCCATCAGGACGAACTGTCAGGTTGAATATACCCCAGCTTCTTTGGAGTCCGGCCTTTTCTGGCTTGCCACCCTCAACAGGCACACGCCACAGATTCCAGACCCTCATATCGGATGTGTCAGGTGCTGAAAACAGGATATATCTTCCATCCGGTGACCATGCTTGATGAATTCCGGGTGTTCCCCTTTTTGTTTCCCCGAAACTCCATATCTCTTTGACTTCTCCCCCGGAGGCCGGCATGATATTCAGGGTTCTTACCCCACCCCACCCTGCATTTGAAAAGCAGAGCCACTGAGCATCGGGGGATAGTGCAATTCGGATTCCTCTTTCAACCTGCGGGTAGCGAATTAGCTCCTTCTCTTCGCCGGACCGGAGGTCACGAACGACGATCTGCGAGAATCCGGCATCTAATTTTACACGTGCAGAGAAAACCTTCTCATCTGGACCGTATGCCCCTCCCGTAAGACGCTCATCCGGACCACAGAGGTAAATCGGGCTTATTTCGCCTGTCTTCAGGTCGACACGGTATATGCTATAACCCGAAATACCTGTTGAACCACCGAAGGTTATAAATCTGCCATCAGGGGACCAGTCGGGCCCGACAATATGTCTTAGCCCCAGTCGCCAGATCTCTCTGTAGAAAACCTGCTCCTCTCCTGTTTCGAGTGATCGAATGCATAGGGCATTACCGACGTTGGTAGGATAAGGAGAGTTGCCCCGCCTGGATACATAGGCCAGATATTTCCCATCCGGGGAGAAGGAGGGTGTGAAATTTCCTCCCTCAAAGGACTCTATCATTTTTTTAGGAGTATTGGTGACTTTTGCCGTCTCGGGATCGAGGTCGACTGTTATGACATCTTCCGTTGCCCTGACCACACCATAATAAAGGGCGCCTTCTCGTGTCAGGCCTACGGGAAGAATGCGCTCAATACCCGGCTTGATGAGGGTCGGCTCACCCTGTATTTCTGTGCCTGAAAGGCCTGTAACCCACAGGCTGAGATCACCCGTCCTGTCGCTGGCAAAAATAAGCCAGTGGCCATCCATCGAATAACCGAGCAGGTAATCGTCGGCGGGATGTTGTACGAGTGGTGTTTCCTGGCCTGTCTCGATATTCATCACGAAAATGTCTCGCTCAGGATTCAAGGGATCGGTCAGCCGGTCGTAGATGATATGGCGGCTGTCAGATGAGAAGCGAAGAGTTGTAGGAAATATCTGGCGTTTAAGCTCGGAGAGCACTCGGACTGAGCCATTTGCTGTGGAAACAAGCACTATCTCATCTGGCTCATTTCTTTGAGATACTATTGCTGCAATGTTTCTCCCGTCAGGTGACCAGGCCAAGCTCCACATTTCATTGGCTTCAGCAATCTCAGTAATCACTCTGGGTTTGCCACCCTCGAGCCCTGCCATTCTCAATTCAATGCGCTCGCTCACCGAATCTTGAATCTGCCAGACATAAGTGATCCGTTTGCTGTCGGCTGACCAGACCGATGCCCCCGCATATTGGGAAACAGTTGGCTCTTCATTTCTTTGAGTTTCCTCGTTTATCAGAGGACGATCCTGTCCAGTCTGCAAATCCTTCAGAGCAATATTTTCTGTGTGCCAATCCCAATAGGAGAGATATCGGCCGTCTGGGGATATCGCTCCTTGGACAGAGATATCGGCCGGTGGATTTATCAGCCTGCGGGCCGTTAGTGTCCTGGGGCCGGGACTGTAAAGTAAGTTCAACCTTTCTTTGGCGAGAGCCACCACCTCGATCTGATCGGGATACGAATTAATCAGTCGACTGAAATATTCAGTGGCTTTTTGTTTGCCCATTTTCTCATTGATCAATCCGAGATGGTACAGAGCCTTGGCAGCCACCGGACGGTCATCCGGGTATTTCTCAAGAATATCCAGGCAGAGTTCAACTGCTTTATCCAGGTTCCCAGTTACTTCTTCTTCATAAATGGCTTTTGCAAGAGCTACCGGTGCCGTGTTTTCCTGTGCCGAAACGGAACAGGTCAGAAACACCATAGCAATTATCAATAAG
>CBDTYO010000129.1:0-10046 GCA_965364615.1 uncultured Bacteroidia bacterium | reverse complement strand
TCCAGGGCATAGATTTCTATTTTCTCTGGCAAATGCTTATCGTATGTATCATGGTGTTCATTGCACTTTGCTATCCTGTGAGAAAAATAATAGGATTAAAGGTCGTAAACGCTCTGAGAGCATAAAATATACAATCATGATCTGGAAAACAGCGTGGAAAAATGTCTGGCGCAACAAGGTGCGCAGTCTGGTGGTGATTGTTTCTGTGACCATCGGGATCTTCGGAGGCGTCTTTGCGGTGGCGGTGATGAACGGTGCCATTGAACAAAGGGTGGATGCGGCATTGAACGATGAGATCGCTCACATTCACATCAATGATCCCGCCTTTCGGGACAACTACGATATCCAGTTAAGCATTCCCGATCCAGGGCGGGTCATGAGCATCCTTGCCGAAACACCCGGCATCAATTCGGTCACTCCCCGGACCCTTATTACCGGGATGGCCAATACAGCCTCCAAAAGTGCAGGAGTGCAGATCATCGGAATAGATCCGGTCGGAGAAAAAAAGGTGTTCCGCCTCTATGAAACGACCCTTCCCGGAACGGGCGATTTTTTTGAATCCGAAAGCAGGTATCAGTTGGCCTACATAGGCCATGAGCTCGCCAAGGAACTGAACATTGTCCGTTTTCGCATCGACGAGGAAATACTCGACAGCCTGGCTGGCAAAGGTGTACCAGCCGAGGTCCTTGAGAAACTGGCCCCCTTCAGCGGTACTCGCTTCAAAAGTGAGAAAGCATTCAAGAAGGAAATGAAGGGTGTGCTTTCTATGAGAGAGCAACATGCCTACGGAGGTCTGATCAAAGAAGAAGCATGGACCTTCAGGGCACGTTCAAAAATGACACTCACTTTCCTGGATAAGAACCAGGTACAAACAGGGGGCGTATTCAGGATTGCCGGAATCTTTGACATCAAGAACAGCATGTACGAAATGAGCCAGGTGCTGGTGAAAAATGAAGACCTGAGGGCCCTGACGGGAATGGGCCCGGAGGAATACCACCAGCTGATCGTTCGCCTGGATGACCTGGAATCGACCCGGGAGGTGACAGCGGCACTGGCGGAAAAACTGCCCGGGCTGGAGGTGATGAATTGGAAGGAAATCCAGCCTGACCTGGCCATGATGACCGACATGGTGCAAAAATTTTACGCCATTTTCATGGTCATTATTCTCGCGGCCCTTGCATTTGGCATCGTAAATACCATGCTGATGGTGGTCCTAGAAAGGACCAAGGAACTGGGGATGCTTACGGCCATTGGCATGAACAAAAAGCGTGTTTTCAATATGATCATGTTAGAATCTGTATTCCTTTCACTGGTGGGAGGTGTAAGCGGCATGCTCATCAGCCAGGTACTCATTGGCCTGACAGCCCGAAAGGGAATCAATTTTTCCTCCTACGCAGAAGGACTTGAAGCCCTGGGATATACGGCACATATATATCCCGTGATCTCCACTTCCTTCTTCATTACAGTCACCGCATTGATCATTGTCACCGGCATTCTCTCTTCGGTATACCCGGCATTGAAAGCCCTGAAACTGGATCCGGCCGATGCCCTGCGAACAGAATAGAAACAAAGTCCAGCTACCATAGTATGTCCATTAAGTCCGCACAGTATAAATAAGTTAGCCATGAAAGTATTAGAGATCAAAGAGGTACACAAAATATACAACAGCTCTGAAGTAAAGGTGCACGCCGTGAACGGGGTCAACCTGGATTTCGAGGAAGGAGAATTTGCCGCCATCGTGGGCCCGTCCGGCTCCGGGAAAACCACCCTGTTGAATATGATCGGGGGACTGGACCAACCCACCGAAGGACAAATCCTGGTGGACCATACCAACCTGGCCGAGCTTAAGTCGTCCAAACTGATCGATTTCCGCATGCGGAAAATTGGTTTTGTGTTCCAGTCGTACAACCTGATCCCGGTGCTCACCGCCAAAGAAAATGTGGAGTTCATCATGGGATTGCAAAAATGGGACAGAAAGAAGCGGGACCAACGGACCCTGGAACTGCTGAAAGCCGTGGGGCTGGAAGACCGCATCCACAGCAGGCCCTCCAAACTATCAGGGGGACAGCAACAAAGGGTAGCCGTAGCCAGGGCGCTGGCATCCAAGCCCAAGTTTGTTTTGGCCGATGAACCCACGGCCAACCTGGATTCCAAATCCACAGAAACCCTGCTCGACATCATGGAGGAACTGAACAGGGAGGAGGGCATTACTTTTATATTTTCCACCCACGATGCCAGGGTGGTCAAAAAGGCCCGAAGGGTGATCACCCTGGAAGATGGTAAGGTCATATCTGATGAGAGAAAGAATTAACCCGTAGATGGGCAGAAGAATTCTATATCTGATGGCAGGGGCATTCCTGATAACTGCCTCAACTGCCGGTCAGGAAAAAATCACCCTCAGCGGTTACCTGTCGAATATGACCGCCGGATATCGCATACCTGATCAATGGCTCTGGGAAAACAGCCTTCACAACCGGCTAAACCTGGACCTTTACCCCACTGACTGGCTCACCGCCAGTGCGCAGATCCGGAACCGGTTCATCACAGGCAACACCATCCCCAAACTACCCGGCTATGCGGAATCTGTTGCCGGGGACCAGGGCTGGATGGACCTGAGCTGGGCCCATGATGGAGACCTGGGCAACAACGCTGGATATGTGCTCACTACCATGGTGGATCGTTTATGGCTGCAGCTTTCTTTTGGCAACCTGGAGATCAAGGCCGGCCGGCAGCGGATCAACTGGGGACAAACCTTTGTGTGGAACCCCAACGATATTTTCAACTCCTATTCCTATTTCGAGGTGGATTACCCCGAAAGGCCGGGAAGCGATGCCCTTAGGCTATCCTATTATACCGGGAACGCCTCCACCATCGAACTGGCGGCTAAGATCGACAGTGCCAGCCGGGTCACAGCGGCCGGTTATTTCAGGTTCAATGCCCTGGGATTTGATGTTCAGTTGCTGGGCGGGATCTACCAGGAAGAGGATGTAATCCTGGGTACCGGTTGGAGCGGAAATATAGGTTCGGCCGCCTTCAGGGGCGAGCTAAGCTATTTCAGGGACATGAACCGGTTTAAAGATACCACCGGTTACCTCATGACCTCCCTTGGGTTCGACTACACCTTTTCCAACTCACTCATGATACAGGCAGAAGGCTTATACTCAGCCTTTGCCAGGGAAATGGACATAAGCAGCTTTCTACAGTTCTACTCCGGCAATCTGGACGTCAAAACCCTGGGCTTTACCCCCTGGTCCTTCTTTGCCAACCTGAGTTATCCATTGAATCCTCTGCTCAACGGCAGCTTCGCCACCATCTGGTATCCACAGTGGAAAGGAGTCTACCTGGGACCCTCTCTGGACCTCTCATTGAAGAACGACATTGTCCTCTCTTTGATCCTCCAATACTTCACCGCCGAGTTTGAAGACCCCGCCGGAGCCAAAACAAGAGAGAATAATACCTTCGGTTTCTTCCGGTTCAAGTGGAGTTTTTGAGGATTCACACATCCTCCCCACTGCTTTGCCAAATTGTTAAAAACTATCTTCTGGTCCCATTCATTTTTCCCATTAATTAGAGGGTGTCGATATGTTGTTTACTAATGAGACCCCATGAAGAAGTCAGAGAAGGACCACTCATATGATCCCAGAAGACAAATTGAATACCACTGGAATAACAGGGTGGTATTGATCACGGAAGATGAGGAGGTCAATTTTTTTTACCTGAAAACCCTGTTGCAGAAAGCCAATGCCAAGGTGATCAGGGCCAAAAACGGCAAAGAGGCAGTGGATATTATTGCCAAGCACAAAGGCGGGATCGACCTTATACTGATGGACTTGAACATGCCCGTGATGGATGGATATGAGGCCATGCGGATCATCAAATCCAAGCACCCCTCCATTCCCATCATTGCCCAGACAGCCTATACCATGAATAACGACCGGCACCGGTGTCTGGAAGCCGGCTTTAACGATTACATTGCGAAACCCATCAATCGCCTGGCCCTCTACAGAATGGTGAATGAAAACCTGTCATGAGGGCAGTGGTGCAAAAAGTAACTGGTGCTACCATCGTCATCAACCATGGTGCCAGAAAGGAAATCGGTCAGGGCCTTGTCATTCTCCTGGGAATTGAAGAAAGCGATACCCATGAGGACATAGTCTGGCTGAGCGGAAAAATCAGTCGCCTCAGGATCTTTCATGATAAAAAAGGGGTCATGAATCTCTCGGTAAATGATGTGGGGGGAGAGATCCTGGTAGTAAGTCAGTTTACCTTGCATGCCAGCACCAAGAAAGGCAATCGCCCGTCCTATGTCAAAGCTGCTTCCCCCGAAACAGCCATCCCCCTGTACAATGCCTTTATTGAACACATGCAGTTGGATCTCAAAAATCGTGTGATCACCGGGGAATTCGGAGCCTACATGCAGGTGAACCTCACCAACGACGGTCCGGTGACCCTGTGGATCGATACCAAAAACAAAGAGTGATGACCATCCAGGAAGCACAGGAAACAGTGGATCATTGGATCCAAAAATACGGTGTCAGGTATTTCAATGAGCTAACCAACATGGCGATTCTTACCGAGGAAGTGGGTGAAGTGGCCCGCATCATCGCAAGATCCTATGGAGAACAGTCGGTGAGCAAGACCCGATCCGATACGCTGGATCTGGCCGATGAGTTGGCTGATGTAATGTTCGTTGTGATTTGCCTGGCCAATCAAACTGGCATAGACCTGGAGGCTGCCATGCAAAAGAATCTGCAGAAAAAAACCACCAGGGATTTTGACCGTCATCAACAAAATGATAAATTGTAAGGAATAGACCCCTGGGCATGAAAATTCTTTCCGATTTTGACCTCTCTGTGGATCCGGACCAGGTAAGGCAATTATTGGCCAAAGCAACAGAGGCAGTTCCGGCAGAAGGTACGGATGATCTCCTGCGAAAGATTTTTGGACTGATCGACCTGACCACGCTCAGTGAACAGGACAATACCCACAACGTAGCATTGATGTGCCAGAAAGTGAATCAATTGGGCGAGCTGTATGCCAGCCTGCCAAGTGTGGCAGCCATCTGCGTATATCCGGAACTTGTGGGAGTGGTTAAGGAAAATCTGGAGAGCCCTCTGGTCAACATCGCCTCGGTGGGCGGGGGGTTTCCTGCTTCCCAGACTTTTACCAATATCAAGGTAATGGAAATCGAACAGGCCATTGAACAGGGGGCCGAAGAAATTGACATGGTTATGCCTGTGGGGAAATTCCTGATGGGTGACCTTGAGTATGTGGATTATGAGATCACTGTGATCAAACAGCGATTGGGTACGGTTCATCTGAAAGTGATCCTTGAAACAGGGAGCCTGAACGATTTTTCCCTTATCCGTAAAGCCTCCCTGCTGACCATAGGGGCCGGAGCCGATTTCATCAAAACCTCCACAGGGAAAATTACACCGGGTGCCACTCCCGAGGCCATGGTGGTCATGTGCTGCGCCATCAGGGATTATTATAACCGCACCGGGAAGAAAATTGGGATCAAACCCGCCGGTGGGATATCAGACCCCCAAACAGCCCTCCTCTATTATACCATCGTGAAGGAGATTCTTGGGCCCGAATGGTTGAACAATGAAAGGTTCAGAATTGGCGCAAGCAGGCTGGCAAACCGGATTTTGGCCCAAATTTTTGACAAAGGGCCCGATTTTGGTTATTTCTGATGGTGTTTGATCAGACTAATTACGTATATTTGTTAGGTAAGATTGTACGTTCTTAAACATATTACGATAGCGGTTCGATAAACATTCCATTCTCATAGAGACGGGTTGAATTCCATGGCTTTTTTTCTTCGTTATCGAACCGCTATTTTTTTATTTCGCTAAACGGTAGTGAAGATAGTCCAGCATGAGGGGGATATCTTTTTCAAAAATCCCGTTTTGTATCAGGATGGCGCGATCATCTTCCATGGTTTTCTGAAAATCTTCCATTTCAAAGTTCAGGTCCCTGAGTGACTGCAGATAGAGCTCCACTGCATCCTTCTTCTTTCCAAGGGCCCACTGGACATGCCCATAATTGATGAAATCATAATATCCGGGAGTTGCTTCAAATACCCTGGCAAAGTACTTGTCTGACTTTTTCAGCTCACCCAGGGCAAAATAGCACCATGCAATGGGGCGCAGAATATGCTGGTTTCCCGGATTGATATACTCAATTTTGAAATAGTGCTTCAGGGCGGTCTGAAAATCGCCCAACTTCAGGTGGCAGAATCCTATCAGCGATTCAATGGTCTGGTCTTCGGGCTGGAGCGCAGCTGCTTTCCCATAAACCTCCAGGGCCGCTTTGAAATCCCCCGATTTCCTGTAGCAAATACCCATATTTTTCAGGGTCCACAAATTCATATCCTCACTGAGACCAATGCGATGATAGGTAGCCACTGCTTTCCTGAAATTCCCCAGTTTCTGAAGACTGTAGCCGGCCTTCTCGAGCAATTCACGGTCGTCAGGGCGATCCTTCAGCAACATATGGAAGATATCGAGGGCTTCTTCGAAGTGATTTTTCTCAAACAGGTATTCCGCAATGTTGCGGGTGATGGCTTCATCTTCAATGACCTCATGGAAGAAATCCGACCTGTAAAGGTCCAGTTTGCCCCCGAACACATCCTCAAATTCATTCTTGAAAGGGGAAATTTTAAAGAAACGATAGAGATCCTGAATGTATTGTATGAACACTGTCCGTGTGGTAAAATCATTGGATGTCAGCTTTTCATCTGATATCATTTCCTGCATCCCTTCAAGTTCCATCAAAAATGCGGTGGACAGCATTTTTTTCTGCTCTTCGGGCAAGTAACGAAGGTTGAAAATAAAACTATACTTGTCGCTGTTGCACAAAAACGGGGTGTTCTTTAATCCATCTACGAAGATGTCAGGGTCAAACTCATCACTTCTGGAGCCATATATCTCAGAAAGATCCGGATTCTCCCGGTGAAATGGAACCAGCCAATTGGTCATCTCATGAAAGAAGGGGAACTGCTTTAAATGGGCAAAGGTGGTCATATACACGTCGGACCCCTCCATCTGCAGCTTCATAAACTCGTCCACCTTACGGTAGAGGTCGTCCGATTCACTGAATACCGATTCCCAGTCAGGATTCCTGCCTTCTTCCAGCAGCTCCTCGCGGATATCATCCATTCTGAGCTTGTCCTCCAGCTTCGGTTTGATCTTGGCCATCTCGGGCATCAGGTCCTCCTGCAGTTTCCTGCCAATTTCCAGGGTGTCCCGTGTACGTATCAGCTGCAAAGCAATCTTCTCAAGGTTTTGGTCCAGTTTCAGTTCCTCTTTAATAAGCCTTAACCTGTGTATGATGTTGGGATAAAATTCTATCCTGTGGTCATATTGATACAAAAGTATGACCAGTGCCACAAGCGCCCTGGCTGAGACTTCCTGGTCTTCTTCGCCTGCAAAATCTATCAGTCGATGTGCTTTTTCTTCATCCCAGTACCTTAATCCCGACAAGAGTATGGCGCTTACGTAAAGTCCCTTCTCATGCCACAGGAAATCCTTGCAGGATAAAATGGCTGTTGCCAGGCTGTTCTCGGCTTCGTTATAGCGGTTGCTCAACCAGAGGTGCCGGAAAATCTCCCCGGAGAGTTTTCTTCTGCGCTCATCTGTGGCCTCCGGTGAAACTTTGCCCGCATCAATCATCTCATCCAGCTCCCGTTTGAAAGACAGGTCGTCGAGGGTTTCAATCACATGTTTTCCGGTCAGCGCCTGTTCCCTTTCCATCTCCTGCTTGAGTATATAGGTATGCCATCCTGAATGGTTCTCCATGAGCCGGTCCTTAACCCGGTCGGCCAGCTCAAGGATCGAGGTCAGAAGCTTATTATATACCCTATCCCTTTCAGGATCCTGAACCCCCTCAAGCATGTAATTGAGCATTTGCTCATAGGTGTGCTCCAGATGCTCCTGCTGGATAAAAAAATCGCTATAGCCCGATTCGCTGACCAACTTATTCAATACGTCCAGGGCGTCTTTTACCCTTCTGTAGGAAACAAGGTGGCACAGATGCTGATATTGTGTTTTTATTTTGCGAACACTGATCATTCCACTGAAATTTGCTATAGATGTCCAAATATCACGCCAAGCAGGGAAGCAGACAAATTGGCAGGAATGCTTTACTCATGCAAGAAACCCGGGCTCAATAGGTAAGCACATGGTAGCCTTTCTTCAGGTACTCGGTCAAGGGCACCCCCATGCCTTTGACATCGATGCCCAGGTTCTTCAGCTCTTCTGTCACACCAAGCATGTTGCTGCAGGCGATACAAGCCTCCAGGATCACTCCGTCTGCTTTCATGGCCTTTATTTTGTCCTGAAGAGCTTCATCCTCTGCAAGCAAGCGGGAAGAGGATCCCCAGACAATTAATACCACTTCGTCGAACCATCCGTTTCGCTTGGCGGCATGGGTGTACATCAGACAGGACTTCTCAGCCACATCTCGATCTCCAGAGACCCACAATACAGCCAGTTTTTCTTTCTTATTCTCCATCTCTTGTGCATGCAAGCCCACGGGAAGGGCCATCAGCAGCAGACAAGATAAAATAAACCATTTAAATTTTCCTTGTTTCATCATCATAAGGTTTGATTCTGTATTCACAAATGTATGCCAATTCTCACTATTCTTTATCTTTGGCTCTCAAACTGCCAATACCATGGACATTTTCAGCGACCATCGTTCGGTGCTTACTTTCGATGCAGGGGGTACCAATTTTGTGTTCTCCGCCATGAAAGCAGGCCGGGAGATTGTGGATCCCATCACCCTCCCTTCCCATGCGGACCAGCTGGACCTTTGTCTGGAAACCATCAAGACCGGCTTTCAACAGGTTCTCACCCGCCTGGATGAGGCAGCTGTGGCCATTAGCTTTGCCATTCCGGCACCCACTGATTACTTCAATGGGGTGGTGGGAGATCTGAAAAACCTGCCAGGATTCAGGGGGGGAGTACCCCTGGCCAAGATCCTGGAGAACCAGTATCAGATGCCTGTTTTCATGAACAATGACGGGGATCTTTACGCCTACGGCGAAGCCCTGGGAGGGTTCCTTCCTGAAGTAAACAAGATGTTGGAGAAAGCGGGCAATCCGAAACGGTTCAAAAACCTCTTTGGACTGACCCTGGGTACCGGTTTCGGGGGAGGCTTTGTTTCGGATGGCACCCTGATCCGGGGGGACAATTCCATCGCCTCCGAAGTGTGGATCCTCTCCAACAGCATCACTCCTTCGAGAAATGCTGAAGAAGAAGTCAGCATCAGGGCCATCACCAGAAATTATGCCCGGGCCTCCGGCCAAACAGGTGATTTTAGTCCCAAGGATATATATGAAATTGCTGCCGGGGACCGGAAAGGTGATCGCGGAGCAGCCCTGGAAGCCTTTGCCACCATGGGCCGTCACCTGGGTGATGTGATTGCCAATCTGGTTTCCCTCACAGACGGACTGGTGGTGATGGGGGGAGGCATTGCCGGTGCTGATCGTTTTTTCATGCCCGCCATCATGGAAGAACTGGAACGGGATTTTGACTTTCGGAAGCACGATCCCATTCCCCGCATGATACAGAAGGCCTTCAACCTGAACGAGGAGAGCGGAAGAAATGGCCTTTGTGAGATAACCGGCAAGTTTATTGACTTGCCCGGCAGCGATCAAAAGGTATACTATGACGAACAGGCCAAAGTGGCCATAGGAACCAGTCGCATCGGAACCACCCGGGCCATTTCTCTGGGAGCCTATGCCTTTGCCCTGAACCAGCTCGATCGCTGACATTTCAAGACTTCTATTCTCCTTTGCGGACCAGGGGATATACCACATAGGTATATACCCAACAACCTGCGCAGAAGTTCAGGCCGCACTCTAAAAATGCAAATACAACCAGGGTGCTTCCCGCAAGGTAGGCCGCCAGGCTCCATCCCAGGAAAGCTGCAGCAGTGGTAACCAGGGTAAGCAGGAGACCTATTCTGGCCGCAAAGATCTTCGGGGCTTTATCGATCCATATGGGCCGGGTACCCATTCTTTGTACAAAATTCCCGGC
>CBDTYO010000128.1:0-10099 GCA_965364615.1 uncultured Bacteroidia bacterium | reverse complement strand
TGGCCCCCATTTTCACCACAGATCCTTCGCACAGGGCAAAGGGTCCGCGGATCATACTTCCCTCCATGATCTCGCTGTCTTTCCCCAGGTATACCGGACCAAGGGAGGCATTCAGGGTGAAATTCTCTCCACGAAATCCCGGTTCCACAAATACATGTTCCGGCTCATCCACCTGCACCGTGGGGCTGAGTATTCCACTTTCCTTCTTGCCTGCAACACGCTCGTAATCAGCGCGAATTTCCTGGCCATTCAGGGCGAATATGAACCAGGGGCGGTCCACCAGGGATACAGATCCGCCATATTCCCCTCCCTGATCTATCCAAAGCCATTCCTCGAAATGCTCCACGCCGGCTTTTGAGGTCCGCACCGCCAGAATCACTCCTTCTTTCACCAGTGCCTGCTCGTTTTCCAGGTCCTTGATGGCTGCTACGACCTCACTGTCTGGAAGCAGCATACCGTTGACCAGCAGGTTGTCATCCCCCGGATTGCAGGGATATTTACCTTGCAGGTAGTCAGCTGTCAGAAAGGAGGAAGCCATTCCCAGTTCCTGCTCCCACTTCTCAGTGATGGTAAATATCCCCACCCTGAGTTCCGATGCCGGACGCGTGAAAGTCATAGGGAGGAGCTGATCCCGGTGAAGGGTGTCAAAGAAGATGAGCTGCATTTTTTTTATTTAAAAGTAAGAAAAGCGCAGAGACAAAAAAACCGGCCCTGAGGGGGGCCGGCTCTTCAGGGTAAACAATTCCCCGTTATTTTTTCTTCTTGTCCAGGTGTGTCTTGTAACGGTTCATGAACTTATCCACACGACCTGCGGTATCGACCAATTTCATCTTACCGGTGTAAAAGGGATGGGAGGTGCTGGAAATTTCCAGTTTGATCAGTGGATATTCCACCCCGTCCTCAAGTTTCACAGTTTCCTTGGAAGCAGCTGTCGATTTGGTGACAAAGGTAAATCCATTGGACATGTCCCTGAAGGCAACCAGCCTGTAATCTTTTGGATGTATGTCTTTTTTCATGCGTATGTATTTTTCAGAATGACCGCCATTTTCAAAACGGAAGGCAAAGATAGAAATGTTTGTTACAACTTCAAAACATTTTCCGGAAGTTTTGACTCATCTACAGCCTCTTCCATGAATCTGTGATAGGGCTGGTTCGGATCAAACATGTAGCGGTAGGTATGGTGGGTTTTGGTATGATAGGCCCCCGTGGCCAGGTAGAGGGAAATCATCTTGGGATTGAAGTCGCCTACCCAGGAGAGTTCGAATTGTTTATAGTGAGGTTTTCTCTGCATGACTTCCCTCAGCTGGTAAAAAATACCGGACTCCACCCCTGAATTTTGAAATTTGGGAACGACCCCTGCTGCCGTACCCCGGGCCCGGGTAATGTGTTTTTTTCTTTTGTAATTCAGGAACCTCAGTTGATTGAGCATATGAAGCCTGCCGTTCAGGTGCCTGAAGATCTGGTTGGCGTCCGGGAGGAACATGAAAAAGGCGATGGGCTCCCCTTTGAAATAGGCATACCAGATCAATTCCGGATCCATGATCATCCTGATCTTGCGCATCTCATCATACAGGGAGGCCTGGTCCATGGGCGTATAGTCCTCCCGGAGAGAACTCCAGGCCTGGTCATAGATGGTGGCAGTATCTTCTACGAAGCGGGAGGCCTGTTTCAGATCGAAGTGCTCGTAGGAATAACCCTCTCTGTGATTGATCCATTCGGCAATCTTCCAGAAACGTTCCGGAAAGGGTTGATCCAGGTCCAGGCGGAATCCCAGCTGCCTGTAATACAGTTTGAAGCCATAGTTTTCGAAGAGATCCTTGTAGTAAGGGAGGTTATAAGTCATTCCTATGGCTGGAGGGATGAAGCCTTGCACCAGGCAGCCCCAGTTGGTATCGTTCTCCCCGAAATTAATGGGACCGGTCATGGCTTCGTAACCATGATCGAGCAACCAATCCCTGGCCGCATCAAAGAGAGAAAAGGCGACCTGTTGGTCATCAATGGATTCGAAAAAACCGCAACCCCCGCTTTTCACCTGGTCGGCTTCATCTTTGTCCGAATCATAAAAGGCTGCGATTCTCCCCACCAATTTGCCCGTGCTGTTCAAAGCGATCCACCGTCGTGCATCGCCGTGCTTAAAATAGGGATTCACCTGCCTGTCAAAGGCTTTCTTTATCTCACTATCAAAGGGTAACACATGGTTCGGATCATTGCGGTAAAGCTTCCTGGGAACATCGAGGAAAGCCTTTTCAAGTTTCTTTGAATCAACTGAAACGATCTGTATCATGTTCTAAAGAGTGAACCAGTCGCTCATCATTCCTTCTTCAATGCTGTCTTGCTGCTGGGTCCGATGAACAAACTCATTTTTCCTGGAAAGGTAGACATAATCTTCTGCCCATTCCCGGAAGTGGAGAGTGACCTGGCTGACCGCGTGAAGGATGCTTCGAACTTCCTCGTCGGTGGTGGTGGGATGAAGCGACCACCTGACCCATCCTGGTTTCTCCGACAGGTCTCCGTGACTGATCTTTTGGGTTATCTCCTCGGATTGGTCGTAAGATACTTCAAGCAAGAAGTGACCATAGGTGCCTGCGCAGGCACATCCCCCCCTGGTCTGCACTCCGAAACGGTCGTTCAGCAGTTTCACGAACAGGTTGAAATGTATATCGGGATGGTAAAAGGAAATGACCCCCAGTCGGTCATCCACATCATTGGCCAGGATCTCAATTCCATGGATGCTCCGGAGCCCGGGAAGTGCTATGTTGAGCAGCTCCTCTTCCCTTTTCATGATATTGTCCACGCCCATTTGGGCTTTCAGCTCCAGGGCCAGTGCCGCTTTGATGGATTGAAGAAAGCCGGGCGTACCTCCGTCCTCACGTACTTCAATATCGTCCACATACTTATACCTTCCCCAGGGATTGGTCCAGTCCACCGTGCCACCTCCGGGATTATCGGGAACCTCTGCGGTATACATGGCCTTGTCGAAAATGAGCACACCCGAGGACCCGGGTCCTCCCAGGAATTTGTGGGGAGAGAAAAAGATGGCATCCAGTTTCTCCATGGGATCCTCCGGGTGCATATCAATATCCATGTAGGGTGCATTGGCTGCAAAATCGATGAATACCAATCCCCCGTATTCATGCATCAACTTGGCCATCTGGTAATAGGGGGTCTTCACACCGGTTACATTGGAGCAGGAGGTGAAGGACCCGATCTTGTATTTGCGGTCCTTGTAGAACTCCAGTTTGGCTCTCAGATCGTCCAGATCCACCCTCAGGTCCCTGGTCGGCTCTACCATCACCACTTCCGCGGTGGTTTCAAACCAGGAAGTATGGTTGGAGTGGTGTTCCATATGGGTGATAAACACCACTGGCCGGTCACCCTTTTTCACACAATCTTTGTCGGCCCCCCCGCAGCCTTTCAGGCTCAGGATGCGCATAAGCTTGTTGATGACGGCAGTCATTCCATATCCGGCAGTCAGTATCACATCATTGGGACCTGCATTCACGTGCTTTTTGATCAACCGGTGAGATCGTTGATAAGCTTTGGTCATCAGGGTCCCCGTAAGGGTGGTCTCGGTATGGGTGTTGGCCACGAAAGGACCGAACTGGTTCTGAAGCTTTTGCTCAATGGGCTCATACAGCCGTCCACTGGCTATCCAGTCCGCGTAGATGATCTTTTTGGTTCCGTAAGGGGATTCAAAAGTGGCATCGTTCCCGATGATTTTTTCCCTGAAAGGCTCAAAATATTTCTCCAGCTCGCTCATTCTTGTTTTTTCTTCTCGGTGATGCCAGACCGGATGCCATTAATCTCTGCCCGAGAACCTGGCCAGCAGCCTTAAAAACTCAATATACAGCCAGATCAGGGTAACCATCAGTCCAAAGGCTCCGTACCACTCCATGAATTTGGGAGCTCCCATCTGTGAGCCTTTCTCAATGAAATCGAAGTCCATGATCAGGTTCAAAGCAGCGATGACAATGATCACCAGGTTGATCAGGATTCCCAGCGGTCCGGCTGAATGCATGAATCCCATGGGCATTCCAAAGAGGCTCATGATCCAGCTGATCAGGTAAGCGAAGAAGACGGCTCCCGTGGCCATCATAACTCCCCTGCGAAACCTGGGCGTGGCCCGGATACGTCCCGACCGGTATAAAAACAGCATGGTAAACAGGGTTCCTATGGTCAGCAATACTGCCTGAAAGGCCACACCCGGATACCTGGCATTGATGATGGCACTGATGGCGCCCAGGAAAAGTCCCTCCAGGATGGCATAGATAGGGGCGGTAATGGCAGAGGACTGGGGCCTGAAGACAGTGATCAAAGCCACCACAAATCCGCCAATGGCTCCTGCAATGGCAAAGGTCCCGGCTCTCCCGGCATCCGCTCCCATGACCATGTTCCAGGTATAGGCTGCCGCAGCGATGACCAGCAACAACATGATTCCTACCTTGTTGATGGTACCATTGATTGTCATCACATTGCTTCCAGCAGAAAGGGTACCGGCTTTCTCATATATTTTCCCTGTCATCACAGGATTGGAAGACCTCATTGCTCTCATCTTTCTGAATTTTGGGTCAAATATAGATCATTTTTCAAGATTGAGGGGGTCAAAAGGCATGCCATAGAATAGGGCCAATGAAAACCTGACAGAATTGCAGTTTAATTTCTATTTTTGATTATGGTACCTTCCCTGCGCAAGATCTGGAAGAATGAGTTTTTCAAGAATGTGGCCACACTGATTTCAGGAACAAGCTTTGCGCAGGCATTTTCAGTGGTAATCTATGTGGTGCTCAGCCGCATTTATACGGAAGATGATTTTGGGATCTTCGGACTCTACATGAGTATTTTGAACATTGCGGTCATTTTCTCTACGGCCCGCTACGACCAGGCCATCCTCCTTCCCAAAAGCGATAAGGATTCCATGAACCTGCTTGGATTGTCCGGTCTTATTTCCGTGGGCTTCAGTTTGCTGTTGCTCGTGCTGGTGATTCCACTGAATCCCTTGATTTGCCGGTGGCTGGGTAGTGAGGCAATTTCCACCTGGCTTTATTTCGTGCCCCTATCCACCTTGCTGGTGGCCTGGTTTACCATTCTGAAAAACCATGCCAATCGCGAAAAGAAATTCCGCTTGATCGCCGGGGCCAATATCGGGCAGAGTGTGGGGAACTCACTGACCAAACTGGGACTGGGATTTTTGGTGGCAGGGGCAGCCGGACTGATTATCGGGGTGGTGAGTGGTCAGTTGCTTGGTGCCATGGTCTTTTTCGCGTTTCTCTGGCCCATGCTCCGAAAAAGAGTTTCCTGGATTAATCGGTCTGACTTGCGCAGACTGGGAAATACATACAGCTTGTTTCCAAAGTTTAATCTGTGGCAGGCACTGATCAATAATCTCTCGGCGGCCTTTCCGGTCTTTATATTTACCTCTTATTATTCCACCACCATTGCAGGATACTATACCTTTGGATTTATGGTCCTGCACCGCCCGGTTCACCTTCTGGTAACTTCCTTTTACCAGGTTTTGTTCCAGCGTTTTGTAGAGAAAACACACAGGAAGGAAAGCATCCTTCCCGAGATCATCCTGTTCTATAAAAGGGGTACCCAATGGATGCTGCTTCCTTTCCTCCTGGTAGGCATTTTTGCTCCTGAAATCTTCAGTTTTGTATTTGGCGAAAACTGGACCGAAGCCGGTGTGTATGCACGGTATATGCTCCCCTGGATCTTCGTGGGAGGGCTGGCCATGCCCCTTTCCTTCATGCCCGATATGTACCGTGCTCAGAAAATGGCCATGATCATTGATGGCATAAGATTGGCAGTCAGGCTACTGGGATTGCTTGTCGGTGTGATGCACAACAGCATATACCTGGCTCTGGCCTTATACAGTGCTGCAAGCACCGTCATGATAGCAGTGAATCTGATCTGGTACATTCAACTGGCAAAAAAACTACCTCCGGAGGATCCTTCAGAACCAGAAAAATATGATCAATGAATCAAAAATATTTTATAAATTTGCAATCCCAAATGGTGGATGTAGCTCAGCTGGTTAGAGTGCTGGATTGTGGTTCCAGAGGTCGCCGGTTCGAACCCGGTCTTCCACCCGAAGGCAAAACCGTCCTGTGAAAGCAGGACGGTTTTTTTATGGCCGCAAGGTAGTTTATGGCCGCGCTGCCAGTTTGCATTCACCCTTCATTCATGTGCTTGTTCGTCCACGTATAACGAGCTACATGAAGAAATCTATGGAGAATATATAGAATGCATTTAACGTGCCTTCCCCAATGATGATACCGACAGCACACTTCCAGAAAGGGATGTTGAGCGTGCTGCTCGCATAGATAATGAGGTCGGTTGGTACCACCGGGAAAAAGCTCCAGCCAGCAATGATGGGCAGTTCCTTTTTTCGGAGGGCCTTCTTGATCTTCTCAATTTGAGAAGGGTATTTATATTCAAACCAGAGGTTGAGTCTGAGATACTGGGTAAAGTAGTAAACAACTATAGATGAGGTTATTATTCCTGTGAGGTTTATGAGGTAGGCTTCCAGGGGAGGAAACAACAGAACGCCGGCTACCGCAAAAGGAGTAGATGGAATAAAAGTCAAACCAATAAAAGTGAGTATGACAAGGTAAAGGCATAATACAAGAACCTTGTGATCGCTTACATATTTTCTCAGGAAACTGATATCAAATAGATCCCGATACACATAATAGATAATCAAAGTTGCGACGACTATTGCCATCCAAATGAATAAGGTAGGGCGCCTGACCTTGATTTTATGAGCCATCCCATAAAATTAGCATAAATGATTGGCGAAACAGGGATGATTTGTATTATGAGCCTATTTTACTTTTTAAGCTGACATATGGATGCCCTTTCGGATTCCACTGGCAATGGTCACTCCTCTTTACTGAATGGTTGTAAGCATCCAATAAAAAACCGCCCTTCGGATGCAGGGCGGTTGTTTTAAAAAGCCTGGCAGGCAGTAATTACCTGGCAAAGGCCTGATTGGCTATATACTTGTAATCTGCCTTGATATTGTTGAAGGGATCATCCTCTCGCTCGTCTTCTACGAAATAGTACTCCACCGAATCTTTTCTTCCTGCATTGAACAGGGTCTCAAAATCAATGATGCCTTCTCCCACGGTGGTTCCTTCCAGATCAGGGGTGGCATCCTTCACATGGAAGATCTGGATCCTGCCGGGATATTTTTTCAGCAGTTTGGCCGGGTCATACCCACCTTTGGTCACCCAGAAAAGGTCGGCTTCAAAATGAACCAGCTTGGGATCGGTGGATTCTATCAACAGTTCCTGGGGAATAATGCCATCCAGTGCTTCGAATTCGAAGGCATGATTGTGGTAGCCAAATTTAATGCCGGCTTTGTTACACAACTCTCCCATCTTGTTATAATCCTCAGCCACTTTTTTCCATCCGTCTGCGGTTTCTCTGACATGATCAGGGGTATACGGGATAATCATGTACTCAAGGCCTGTTTCAACAGCCGCATCAATCATCTTCTGCGCTTTGTCGGAAGAAGTGTAGGAGCAATGGGTAGCCTTGAGTTCCATTCCCAGGTCCTTTATTACCTTGGCATAGTGGGTGGGACTGATTTTGCCCAGGAATTGGCCATCGGTTCCCAGGCCATAGCCTTCAATGTGTTGATAACCCACTTTGGCTACTGCTTGCATGGTGCCTTCGAAGTCCTCACTTAACTGGTTTCTCACCGAGTAGACCTGAAGTCCGGGTTTCATGCTTGATTTTACCATGGAAAAGGAGGGCAGGAGCATGCTTCCTGCAGCCAGCATCGAACTGGTTTTGATAAAGTTTCTTCGATTTGTATTCATTTTTCTTTTTTTTTAATGGATCAAATGTAACGAAAGTTTTTGCGGCCACATAAACAATAATGGGTCCTAAGTTATTCAAATAGAATCCCATCCTGTGTATTTGTAAGCATCTTTTACTAAATTTGTTACTTGAGGCCATATCTGAGCACTACCATGAAAGAGTACAGTGATCAATATATCATTGATAGTATCCGCAGGCGGGAGGATGTGGCTTTCAAATATCTTCAGGTCAAATTCCAGGATAGTATTCGCCTGATGGTCATGGAAAAGGGTGGAACACAGGAGGATGCAAAGGACGTGTTCAGCGAAGGTTTGATTGCATTGATCCGCCTGGTAGACCGCGACGATTTTGAATTAACCTGCAAGCTGGGAACCCTGGTCTATGCCCTATGTTTGAAATCCTGGAAGCAGCACCTGGAGAAACAGACAGCTGTGCGCAATTATCATGTGCGTAAACTGGAGGATATCCCCGAATGGGATTTTACCGAGGAAGCGGATCAGCAGCTATACCAGGAGATTTTCTGGGAATGCTTCAAGCAGCTTGAAAAAGTGTGTCAGCAGATCCTGGAAGGATATCTGAAAGAAATCTCTCCCAAGGATATCGCTGAAAAATTGGGATATAGTTATGGCTATATCAGGAAGCGAAAAAGCATGTGCCACAGTTTTCTGATGAAAATGATAGAGGACCATCCCACGTTTAGGAAAATTAAACAATCCGAGTTGGCAATTGAAACTGAATAATCTACCCTGAGCCATGGATGAGAAGATAGACAGACACAGAAGGTTGGCAGATTATATCTATGATGATCTCAATGCGGAGGAAGCCGGGGTGATTGAGAAGGAAATCTCCAGTGATCCCCGATGGTCCGAATCCTATCAGCTAAACAGGCAGGTAAAGAATTATTTAAGGGCGAAGGTCCTGTTGGAAGATATGAGATCGGATCCCCTGTTGGAGGACGCTGAGAAACTGGCCGAAATGGCATTTGCTCTGGATGCACCCGGGGAATCAGGCCAGGAGCCTCCCTCCACAAAGCCAAGGAGGAATCGCATAAGGAACATGGCTGTGATAAGTTCCGTTGCAGCAG
Organism: uncultured Bacteroidia bacterium; assembly: GCA_965364615.1. Classification (GTDB taxonomy): domain Bacteria; phylum Bacteroidota; class Bacteroidia; order Bacteroidales. The sequence continues at coordinate 1,188 of CBDTYO010000128.1, read as the reverse complement.
GTTTGGCCATCGTTCTGGCGGTTGGGATCATTCCCTCCAACCTTGATCAGGACCGCCTGTTCGATCGTTATTATGCACCTCTTGAAGCTTCTGATTATACCCAGCGCGGGAATGACACCCAGGCATACCTGGATATCGCTCTTGGGATCAATCATTATCTGGAAGGTAATTACGGGCAGTCCATCGATCAGTTCCAAAACCTGGCCGCCGATCCTGCCCTCCAGTCTGAGGTGGACTTCTATACAGGTCTTTCCTACCTGGGACTTGGGCAATATTCCCTGGCACAAAGCCACCTGGAATCAGTGCTGGAAGGCGACAGCAGGTACCAGGCGGAGGCCCTTTGGTATCTTGGCCTCAGCTATCTGAAAACGGAAAATTATGATCAGGCCAACAAAGTGCTGGCTCAGCTGGAGCTTTATGACGGATTGTACCAGAATGACGCTCAATCCCTCCGGAAAAAACTGCGGCGTTTGATCCCGTAGATTACCACTAAGGTCAGGACTACAGCACCCAGCACCCAGGTAACTAGCCTCCTGCTTTGGAGTGGAGAGATATCCCCGGTGATCTGGAAAGCGGCCCAATAATAGGGATGGGTATAGAAGGGGGGATTTTCAGCGATGTATTGTTTCTTTACTTCGGCGAGGGCCCTGCTTTTGGATTGTCCCCGTGACAATTCCCGGTAGAATCCTGCCATGATTTCCCGGCTTTTGGCATCCTCGACCGGCCACAGTGAATGCACCACAGAAGCAGCACCGGCCTGCAGGAAACTCCTGGAGAGACTCATGATGCCCTCTCCCTTGTGTAAACGCCCTCCTGCAGTTTCGCAACTGCTCAATACCACCATGGGAGAAGAAAGTTTCAGGGCATTGATCTCGTAATCATGCATTCGGTTTCCCAGCAAAGGATCCCTGATTGAATCCAGGATGAAATAGGGAGATATCCCCGTGTCTTCCAATGCCAGGGAATGCATGGCCAGGTGGATGATGGAATTCTCCTCCAAAACGTTCATAAGCTCCGGCTTCTCCAGGGATTCCTGGATGCGGCGGCCCTTGGTAATCTCCAGTATCTCCCGGACTTCTTCCTCGGCTCCCTTCAGATATCCGGCACCCATGGCCGGACCGGCCACATGCCCGGGAATCCAGGCAGTCACCTCGGGCATATTCAGTGCACGGGGGCTTTTGTGTCTGA